>DAOVJZ010000189.1 GCA_030632035.1 Granulosicoccaceae bacterium
AGGTACTAAAAGTTATTAATAAAACTGGTCTGTATTCTACAATTGGTGCACAGAATATTTTTTCAACAGAAGATATAGCGCTGGAGGCTATTTATGAATGGATGGCAGAAGGTGGCGCTGAGGATGAAAAAACATTCTGTCCGTTATTGCCAGAACAAAAGCGCAAAGTGCCAGAAGAACAGATCCCATTTTAATACAAAAAATATATTTATTTTTTCTGGTAAATCAAATCCCAGACACCGTGTCCTAAACGTTGTCCTCGCTGCTCAAATTTAGTCAGTGGTCGAAAGTCCGGCCGTGCAACAAAATCTCCATCACTAGCCGTGTTTGTAAAACCTAAAGAGCTATCCATAATTTCGACCATATGAAACGCATAATCTTCCCAGTCTGTTGCCAGATGAAACAAGCCACCGGGTTTTAATTTCTGTGCAATGAGCGATACAAAATCTGGTTGAACAATACGCCGCTTATGGTGGCGTTTTTTGTGCCAAGGATCAGGGAAAAAAAGCTGCACCCGATCTAACGAAGCATCTTCGAGACGATGTTTAAGTACCTCTACCGCATCGTCACAAATCACACGCACATTGGACAGATTTTGTTCCTCAACCATTAACAACAATGCGCCTACACCAGGGCGGTGAACTTCGATACCCAGGTAATCATGATCGATGTGTGTGGCCGCCATTTGAACCAGTGAAGCTCCATTACCAAAACCAATTTCCAGCACCTTGGGTTCGTAACGCCCAAATATTTTTTTGAGATCAAGTAATGAAGGTTCGTTATTAATACCAAATTTTTCCCACAAATCGGTTAACGCACGTTGCTGACCTTTGGTTAGACGGCCTTCGCGGCGCACAAAACTACGAATGGGGCGATGCATCTTTTCTTGAGTTGGATCAGGTATTGAATCTGGCATTGGATTTTTTACGAATAAAAGCGGAGCAAATACTACACAGCACTTCAGAAAAACGTGCCTTCAATTGGCGAAGATGCCGATGCATAACGTTTACGTGGAATACGCCCGGCCAGATAAGCCTCACGCCCGGCTTCGATGGCTTTTTTCATGGCCGAGGCCATCAACACCGGATTTTTTGCGCCAGCAATGGCAGTGTTCATCAGTACACCGTCGCAACCTAACTCCATTGCAATGGCAGCATCGGAGGCCGTGCCCACACCGGCATCCACCAGAATGGGTACGTTGGCATTTTCGATGATGGTGCGCAGATTATATTTGTTTTGAATGCCCAGGCCGGAACCAATAGGGGCCGCCAGGGGCATCACGGCACAGCAACCGATTTCTTCCAGACGCTTAGCAAGGATGGGATCATCGGATGTGTAAACCATGACGTCAAATCCATCTTTCACCAAAATTTCAGCGGCTTCTAATGTTGCGGTTACATCCGGGTAGAGGGTTTTTTCATCCCCCAGTACTTCCAGTTTCACCAGCTTATGACCATCCAGCATTTCGCGCGCCATACGGCAAGTACGCACAGCATCTTCGGTCGTATAACATCCTGCTGTGTTCGGTAAAATAGTATATTTATCAGGTGATACGACATCCAGTAAATTAGGTTCACCCGGATTCTGACCGATATTGGTACGGCGGATAGCCACCGTAATGATTTCTGCACCACTGGCTTCGGTCGCAAGTTTGGTTTCTTCCAGGTCCTTGTATTTACCCGAGCCCACTAATAAACGTGAGTGGTAGGTTTTGCCAGCGATGGTAAACCCATCGGTATGATTAGTTTCATTCGAATGATCAGACATAAATGGGTTCCAGGCTTTGGATGCTATGGGGTAGTTTATAGCTCTTAAAGGTAGCGTTCTTAAAGGAGGTAATTATACCCCCTGTAAGAAACTGGGGTGAAATATTGTGGAGCAGCTGTGACTAATTAACCGCCGCCAATAGCGTGCACAATTTCAACCTGATCGCCCTCGTGAAGCAAGGTATCAGCATAAACACTGCGGGGTACGATTTCACGATTTAGCTCCATTGCCAGACGTTTACCGCCAAGCCCAAGAAAATCCACCAGGGTCTGGGCAGTACTATTATCTGGGATATTTTGGCTTTCGCCATTCAGCTGGATATTCATGATCGAAACGACTAATAGAGAATACAAGAATTAAAAGAGTTTAAAGCTCTGAGGCTGGTCTTCCAGTGAAGTCAGGAAATCTCCCTGGTCCAGCCATTCGAATGCGTTAACCTGATTACGACCATGGTTTTTACCATAATAGAGCGCCTTGTCAGCTCGCTCTATTAATTTCCCTGACTGTAACCGTGGCAATATTTCTGATACGCCAATGGTTACCGTAACCTGATTCAATTGTGAAAAATTGTGCTGAGAAATAGTGGTACGAAAACGTTCGAGTACAACCAGCGCCGTATCAAGGTCAGTCTCCGAAAGTACCGCCACGAACTCTTCACCACCGTAGCGAAATAACTGATCGTTAAATCGAAAAGACTCTCGCATCAAATCTGCAAATACTTGCAATACCTCATCACCATAAAGATGACCCTGGGTATCATTAATACGCTTAAAAAAATCAATGTCGAGCAAAGCAAAACAACCAATAGATCCTTCTCCATCGGCACGTCGATCGGCAAGCCTGTCATCATTTAATGCCTTACCTAACCAATTTTGCAATGCGGCACGATTATACAAACTTGTAAGCCCATCGCGCTGGTGATGATTTAATAAAGACTGGTGATTCCCATACACATTAGTAATGGCCTGGACCATTTCATCAGACTGAATCAAATTACTTTTCACATATTCACAAAGCAACAAACCTGAAACATTCCCTTGTTCAAGAACAGGATAAACCTTGCGCCGACCATTGTTTAACTCGATAGTAATAATTTCCTGGCTTTCTATGCATTCGCGCAAGGAACTGTGTGAATCAAGAGAAGAAAGATGAGTGCCTTTGGGTTCATAAGGATTACTACTGGCAATAACATTAGCAGACAGTTGACCCAGTCCAGTATCAAGGGTGTACACGCTGACGATGGGTGCGTTTGTCAGGTTCGTGATGGATTCTACAAGTGATTCTGCCAGTGCTTCAAGCTCACGCTGACTGGTAAGGTTTACAACGGCGTCGAGAAGTTGCTGGTCAATGGAAAGTGGCAAGCAAGGATCATTTGGGACGATCATAATGGGGATTCATCCTACCACAGTCTTACCGAATTTAACCCACCCTTTTTTACTGTAATATGAACCTGGGCACAAAATGGTAATAAATAACAAATACTGTGCGAGCGTAGGCCAATGGTACGACTCAACGGCTTAACTTGCCTTTCAAAAGAATGTTTAACTAACGCAACTGCACCTGATACTGAATATCAAAACTACTGTTTGAAGAGGCCATCGTACCTACCATATCAATGTTCCAGTTAGTTACATTGGCATCGTAACCCGCCGGAGCACCACCACCTCCTGAAACGGGCACGTAGGTATAAGTTGCACCATTGTCATCTGAATAAGTAGTAGTCCCTAATGTTAAGCCCGAGACTGGCGTTCCTTCTGTTAGCAGGAAGGGTGTTCCTCCATTAAGTCTTAACATTGAAAACGGACTAAGCGCATCGGTCATCACTACTGTATGACCCGCAGCACCACCAGTATTGGTCACGAGAATGGTATAGGCTATATTTGTCCCGGGATCAGCAGTTGACGCAGAAGCAGACTTAACCATTGTTAATACTGGCACGGGCAGAATATCCACATCGACACTGGCACTGTCATTCGTTGCATCTTCATCCGTTTGATCTGATGCGGTCATTGTCGCGGTGTTGGTCGC
>DAOVJZ010000184.1 GCA_030632035.1 Granulosicoccaceae bacterium
AATTTACTGAAAACAACCAGTGTCAGTACACTCGCGACTGCCCCGGTCAGACTCAACATAAACGTGGGCGACAAAAATGTACCCAGCACCAGGCTGCCAATCAATACCCTTAATAGAGACACCCAAATTGCCGTATTTGTTCCATAACGTACCAGCACCACAATCGTAATGATATTCGCCAGACCGGGCTTGATACCGGGCAGGGGGGTGGGGAGTGTGCTTTCCAGCACGTGGATCGTGACGGCCAGGGCTGTCAGCCAGGCGATTAGGTGATCTTCGCGGGTGGTGGTTAGGGTTAGGTTCATTGGTTCTATTATATATTGATGTTTCGGTATTATCCCCTCTCCAAACAAAACCCGTCGTTCCGGCCCTAGAGCCGGAATCTCGTAATAAAAACACCGCTCGTCCCGAATACACTTTGTCATTTCGACCAAGTGCGGAGCACGCATGGAGAAATCTCGGGTTTGATGTCACTGCGTAACCAGAACCTACGGAGCAGGTTTAGGGAATCCATAATGAACCTCCATAGGAGGTTCTATGGAAGGCTTATTTTCCATGCGGGGGCGAAATACTTCTTCTTTGCGTGCCGCCCGAAGGAAGTGCCCTTGGGGTGCAAAGAAGAAGTATTCAAGAAGAAAGGACACCCAACGTCACAGAAAGCCCCTCGGCGCACAGCAAAAAATCAGCGTGAACAGAACTCGCACATTTCGCAAAGAACGCGAAATGTGGCTCAAACATGCTGTTCACTTCATCTGATTTTTCACTGCGCACCGAGGCTGTGCCGGATGGGATTGGTGTACAAGGTTTGAGTTAAGGGTATGTCCCTCTCGAACGTGCTTGTTATGCCCGGGCTTTAATTAGACCGTTTAACTTTTCCGAAGGAAGGAGTACTGCGATATCACTCAAGTCTCCGATTGTAAGTGTGAGGGTACTAGCATTAAAATTACCACCCTCCCATATATATCTATATTCGCGTTGATAGCTATATTTATCGTACTTCCGAAAGGCTCCCATCTCTCCATTATAGGAATCCCGGCTAACGTACTTCACTAAATCGCCTGTAAGCGTACCAACGCAATTTTCTCTAAATACACTACTTAAGCGATTGTAAAATTCGGCATCATCTTTCATTAAGATTACGTAGTCTCCAAAACCAAAGCATCTTGGGTCAATAGTTCGCCCATTCAAGTCAATATGTTCGGGAGCCAAAGAATACATGCAATAAATTAGAGGATTATATTCAGTAGAATCTACCACTCTAACAGGACCAGCAATTTCAGGAATTTCAACACCATTAACTTCAACTTTTACGTCCTTCGTTAACGAATAGCTCAGTCCCTCATCAGGGTCCCCGATTTGGTCATGCTCTATATCAACGTAGTTTCGTAATGACTGCATATAAATAGACCCTGTTTCTAGCAGAGCCTTCATATACACATATTGACCAAATTTAATTAGCAATTACGTTTCCTGTAAAAGGGCATAACTATAAGTAGTGAACCTAAAAGCCTCTTTTAAAGGGACCTTTTAGGTACTAATAAAAATTCAATTTCTCTTTGTTCAATAACTTATCTTTATTCATTAGGACAAAATAATAAAAAAATTTAGCAAAAGAGACTGTGTACTTATTATCTAGTTTTTATAGCTTATGAGAATTTAAGTTGTTTGCCTAGAAGAAATATCTGAAAGCTGTAAGTGGCTGAAAATACTCTGTCATTTCGATTGAGGAACAACGTGACGAATGGATGATCAGAGCTTATGAAATAAGCTGGAGTAGTCTTGATGATTCTGAAGGAATCTTGGTAGAAATCTCAATGAGATGTCTCCACTCGCTGTCGCTCGGTCGACATGACATGAATATCTTGGCGTCTTGGCGGTTAAAAGGTTAAAAATTAATAGCATCAAATTCCTGATGCTTGC
This sequence comes from Granulosicoccaceae bacterium, assembly GCA_030632035.1. Classification (GTDB taxonomy): domain Bacteria; phylum Pseudomonadota; class Gammaproteobacteria; order DAOVJZ01; family DAOVJZ01; genus DAOVJZ01. The sequence continues at coordinate 1,921 of DAOVJZ010000184.1, forward strand.
CCCCAATTGAAACCGAAACCCCATTCGGTAAACAGGCCGCGATATCATTAATATCTTCCAGCCAACCGGAGTGAATACAAATCTTGTTCGGACAGGGAGAGTTGATGAAGCGTGCCTTGTTGTCTTTTATTTCAATAATATTTTCACCCAGCGGGCCTTTTACGTTAATGGTTTTGTTTTCAGATAAAGGCAGGATGATTTTTTTGTTGTCGTGGGTGGAGATGATGACATTGACGGCGGTTTCATCCATTGTCCAGAATTTAATATACAGCCACGGTAGGGCACACAGGGCAAGGATGACAACGATATAGTCGGTGCGGGTCATAGTGGTTTTGTAATAGTGATTTCCGGTTTTGTATCAGTAACAAACTGTATTCGTTTTTGCATGGCTGGGTTCATGTAAACATGGCCTTGTTTGTCGATCAGCATGACGTATTTGATGTTCATTTGTTTTGCAATTTTATGCCATTGTTCGGGACCAGCAATGAACAGGGCGGTGGCGGCGGCATCGGCAGTGGCACCGTCGCTGTGTATGATTGTTACAGATGTGGTTTTGTCTGCCGGGTAACCGGTGCGTGGATCGATGACGTGATGATAGCGTTTGTTGTTGTGATCAAAAAAACGTTCATAGTCACCGGAGGTAAAGATGCTTTCGTTATTCTGTATTTCAATGGAGGCCAGTATGCTGTTGTTGCGTGGATGACGTACACCTATGCGCCATGGGCGATCACCTTTTTGGCCAATGGCGCGTAGATCACCGCCGGCATTGATGATGGCGTTATTAATACCCAACTCTTGCAGGTGTTCAATCGCCATATCAATGCCATAACCTTTTACAAACGCACCCATGTCGAGTCGCATGGCCGGGTTTCTGGAGCGTAGTTTAATACCATTTAATTCAAGATCACTCATTTTTGGTTGTTGTTTTACCAGTTCGGTAATCGTGTTTTTATCAGGTAGCTGGGTTGGCAGTTCATCACTGTGAAAACCCCATGCACGGATCAGGTTGCCAATGGCAGGATTAAACAGGCCGTTACTTTGTTGAGAAAGTTGTGTGGCTTTTTCAATAACAGGTATTAAAGAAGGTGCTGTCGAAAAACGTGCTGTCGTGGGTAACAGGTTGTTAATGCGTCCCAATGCACCGGGTTGCCAGGCATGCCATGCCTCATGCATGTAGTTAAAATCTTCTTCTATGACCTTGAATGCATTGTCGGCGGTTTTTTTATCCACGCCGACAATGGAAATATCAATAATGGTACCGAAGACCAGCAGGCGTTGATTATGGGTTTCGGGTTGGCGGGAGCAGGCTGACAGTAGCAGTGTCAGTGAAAACAGTACAACAATAACTCTGGACCGTAACATCAGTGTTTTAATTTTTTCTCAATAGCATCCATCAGTTGGCCACCGATATCGAGACCAAAAATAGCATCAAGTTCACGTATGCAGGTTGGACTGGTGACGTTGATTTCAGTCAGGTAATTACCAATGACATCCAGTCCGGCAAACAGGATGCCTTTTTCTTTTAATACTGGTGCAACGGTTTCACAAATACGACGGTCATTATCATTGAGTTCAATGCCGACACCTTTGCCGCCCGCGGCAAGATTACCCCTGAGTTCACCTTTGGCTGGAATGCGTGCCAGTGCATAGGGAACAGGTTCACCATCGACCATTAATATGCGTTTGTCACCGGCACTGATCTCGGGAATGAATTTCTGGCACATGGCATAGCGTGTACCATGGTTGGTGAGGGTTTCAATTATCACGGCCATGTTTAAATCGTTTTGTTTAACATGAAAAATGGATTCGCCACCCATTCCGCCAAGTGGTTTTAAAATGATTTCCTGATGTTCATCTAAAAAGGTACGGATATGGTCGGCTTCACGCGTGACCAGTGTCGGCGGGGTAAGATCATCAAACCACATGGTAAACATTTTTTCATTGGCATCGCGCAGGGCTTGTGGTTTGTTGACGACCAG
>DAOVJZ010000123.1 GCA_030632035.1 Granulosicoccaceae bacterium
GGTGCCAGAACATGCTGGATATGTTCCAGACGTTTACAGATCTTTCTATGTTCATGCTTGCCCTTACTAATTCGTTTCAGAAAACCCGAAGTGTGGTTGGTAAATATGACAGGCACCGTCAGATTTTTTGTGGCTTCCAGTGGGCGCAGTCCATGAACATGAAGAATATCCAGATGAGTGGTTTTGAGAAAATTATTAAGCCAGTAATGCAATAGCCATGAATAAAAGGGTTTGGCCTTGGGTATCAATGGACGGTGGACAGTCACATTACCAAGTTGTGATATCCGTTCACGTTCATGTGCCAGCGGCAAAGTGATTACATGTGTTTCATGCCTGGCTTGCGCGAGGGCTTCACCCAGTCCAACTACATGAGCGGCAACACCACCGACATTGGGATAATAATCTGCTGTTACAAGACCTACTTTCATATATAACTCGGTGTAATCCTTATCTTATGGAAAAATAAAATATCGATCAGAATACAGGTAATTTTCCCCGGATGGTCTGTCTCGAAAACGTCGTTGTACCCACAGGTATTGTTCCGGTGTTTTTCTTATTTGTTTTTCAATAATATCACTAATACATTGAGTATCTTGTACGGGGTCGCCGCTGGGGAAATTTTCTATCTCTGGCAAGATTTCCAGTTGGTACCCCTGATTATTTGGCAAGCGATACTGGAAAAAGGGCACAACCGGTGCGCCACTCATTTTTGTAATACGTGAGGTGGCCGAGTTACTGGCAGCGGGTATATTAAAGAAATTAACAAACACGCTGCCCTTGCCGCGATAGTTTTGATCGGGGGCATACCAGACCGGAGCCTTGTCTTTCAGACTGCGTAACAACCCACGAATATCATCACGATGAATGGCTTTGTGGAAAAGGCGCTCACGTGCACGGCGCATGACTAGGTCGAACAGCGGATTGGTCATGTGACGATAGACCACGTCAATGGGTAAATGAGGCTGGAGCAGACGTCCACCAATCTCAAGATGGGTGAAATGGGCGCTGAGCAGGATGATGCCTTTGTCTTTAGCCAATGCCTTTTGCGCATGTTCCAGCCCATCAACCTTGGCCAGACTGGCCAAATGCGAGTCAGAGCTCCACCAGGCCATGGCAATCTCGACCATGCTCTTGCCCAGAGAATCTATATGTTGGCGCAAGAGCTTTTCCCGCGCCTTTTCATTGAGTTCTGGAAAGCATAGACGCAGGTTGATGCGTGCTGTTTTCCTGTTTTTCAGCGGAATTACCCATAAAATCCAGCCCAAAAAGTGGCCTATTCCCATTTGTACCGAATAGGGCAGTTTGGCGACCAGCCACATCAGGCCCAGCACCAGCCAGGTGGGCCAATGACGTGGAGACAGGAATTGGGAAATGGGAAATGGTTCGTGTAATTTCACGTCATCAGTTTTCTTGCTAATTTCGCTGATTTTACGTGAGCCAGAAGATGGACACAAATGGCCTGTGGCTTCTGTAGCGTGTATTATTAACAAAAAAAGGAGTTTTCTTTATTTTCATGAATATTCAGGTACCCGAATTTAATAATGCCCGTGTCCTCGTCGTCGGTGATGTCATGCTAGACAGATACTGGCATGGGCCAACATCCCGTATTTCCCCTGAGGCACCCGTACCCGTGGTCAAGGTGGATCAAGTCGAAGATCGACCCGGTGGTGCCGGCAACGTGGCCCTGAATATCGCCACGCTGGGTGCACCTGTGACACTGGTAGGAATTACTGGCAATGATGAAGCCGCTGATGCTCTCGAACGTCAACTGGTGGCCAGTGGTGTGTTTTGCCAGTTTGAGCGTCTGGATTGTTGCCCGACCATAACCAAGTTGCGTGTGCTGAGTCGTCATCAACAATTAATACGTCTGGATTTTGAACAAAACATGGAAGAGGTAAATACGGCGGCAGTTAGCAAGCGCCTGAACAAGTTATTACCAGAGACAAAAGTGGTGGTATTGTCGGATTATGGCAAGGGCAGTTTGCAGAATGTGCAATCTGTTATTCAGGATGCACATAAAGCCGGCAAGTTGATCCTGGTTGATCCAAAAGGGGCGGACTTTGAAAAATACAAAGGCGCAACCCTGATTACACCTAATCTGTCTGAATTTGAGGCCGTGGTTGGTCACTGCAAGACAGAAACAGAGCTGGTTGAAAAGGCAAATAATCTTATTGAACAACTCCATCTTGATGCGTTGTTAATTACACGTGGTGAGCAAGGCATGACATTAGTACGCAAGGGTGAGGGTGAATTACATTTGCCTGCGCAGGCACGTGAAGTGTATGACGTGACGGGTGCGGGTGATACCGTTATTTCAGTATTGGCCAGTTCATTGGCCGCTGGTCAGGATCTGGCATCAGCAACCGCTCTGGCCAATGTGGCTTCCGGTATAGTCGTTGGCAAACTGGGTACCGCTGCAGTCAGCACACCAGAACTGAGACGCGCCCTGCATGACAACAGTGAATCCGGTTTTGGTGTCGTGAATGAAGAACAACTCATGCTGGCATTGCATGATGCCCGTGCCCATGGTGAAAAAATTATTATGACCAATGGCTGTTTTGATATCTTGCATGCTGGTCATGTCGCCTATCTGGAGCAGGCACGCAAACTGGGCAACAGATTGATTGTTGCGGTCAATGATGATGCCTCGGTGAAACGTCTTAAAGGTAGTGGTCGTCCGGTGAATAGTGTGGAACGTCGTATGGCCGTACTCGCAGGACTCAAGTGTGTGGATTGGGTTGTGCCTTTCACTGAAGATACACCCGAGCGTTTAATCTGTGCAGTCAAACCCTCTGTGCTGGCCAAAGGCGGGGATTACAAGCCGGAACAGATTGCGGGTTACCAGTGTGTGACTGAGAACGGTGGTGAAGTAAAAGTGCTGGAATACATGCAGGGGTATTCCACCAGCAATATTATTGAAAGTATTCGTACAACAGAAAAAAGCTAGATTAATTCCCTGAAGCGGCGCTGGCGGTGTTGAAAAGAAACTCAAAATGCTCATTTACTACGTGTAAATTCCGCTTTTTCGTTTCTTTTCGCCTTGCCGTCATCCGCTTGATGAAATTAATCAAAAACTCTCAAAGTTTGGAATATGGTAGATAGATTATGATAGTAGTCACAGGTGGTGCCGGTTTCATCGGCAGTAATATCGTCAAGGCGCTGAATGAACGCGGTCGCAAGGATATATTGGTCGTTGATAACCTGACCAATGGTACCAAGTTCGTCAATATCGCAGATTGCGATATCCTGGATTATGTCGATAAAGAAGATTTTATCAATGACATCAACACCGGCAAAAAGCTTTCTGAAAAAGTTGATGCGATATTTCATGAAGGTGCGTGTTCTTCCACCACCGAATGGGATGGGCGCTTTATAATGCGCAACAACTACGAGTATTCAAAATCCTTGTTACATTATTGCATGGATAACAAAGCGGCTTATCTCTATGCCTCTTCGGCTTCGGTTTATGGTGGCGGCAGTGTATTTGTCGAGTCGATTGAAAATGAAGCGCCACTCAATATGTATGGCTATTCCAAGTTCTTGTTTGATCAATATGTACGTCGACTATTACCAAAGGCAAACACCCAGATAGTCGGGTTCCGTTATTTCAATGTGTATGGTCCAAGGGAACAACACAAGGGCACCATGTCGAGTGTCGCATTTCATTTTAATAACCAGATCAAGGAATCCGGTGTGGCGCGTTTGTTTGCCGGTACCGATGGTTATGGCGATGGTGAGCAACGACGTGATTTTGTTTATATCGGCGATGTGGTTGATGTCAATTTGTGGTTTATGGATAACCCGAATAAATCCGGTATCTTTAACTTGGGCACAGGCCGTTGTCAGGCATTTAATGATGTCGCCAATGCGGCGATCAAATGGCATGGCCGCGGTGAAGTTGAATACACTCCATTTCCCGATCACTTGCGTGGACGTTACCAGAGTTTTACTGAAGCGGATATTACGTTACTGCGCAATGCCGGTTATGACAAGCCATTCAAGACAGTAGAGGAAGGCGTCAAGCTATACATGGACTGGCTTAACAAGGAATAGCCCAACGTTGAGAATCCTGTATTCCATCCTGCTTTACCTGTTAACCCCTTTATTCCTGTTACGCCTGTTATGGCGTGGTTTTAAATCCCCTGCCTACTGGCGGCGCTGGCCAGAGCGATTTGGTTTTTCAACACCTGCTTTTTCAGAACAGCCAATCTGGATTCATGCTGTTTCTGTTGGTGAAGTGCGCGCGGCTATTCCGTTAATTAAATCCTTGCAGGAAAAATATGCTTCCACTCCTGTGCTTGTCACTACGACAACACCGACTGGTTCGGCACAGGTAAAACAGGCACTGGGCGAAAAAGTTCAGCATGTCTATATGCCGTTTGATTTACCCGGTGCAGTAAAGCGTTTTATTAATAAAGTAAAGCCACGTGCAGTGATTATTATGGAAACAGAGATTTGGCCAAACCTGTTTCATTATTGTAAACAATCCTCTGTTCCTGTTGTGTTGGCCAATGCCCGTATGTCAAAAAAGTCAGCACAGGGTTATGCCCGATTCGGTGGGTTTATCCGTAAAACTCTGGCAAATCTTGCCTTTATTGCTGCACAGCATGACAGTGATGCCGCACGCCTTATCAAACTCGGTACTAAACCCGAGCAAGTAAAAGTAACCGGCAGTATCAAGTTTGATATTAATTTACCAGAAACCCTGATGTCTGATACACAGGCATTAAAAAAACAATTCGGAGAAACACGTCCTGTCTGGATTGCCGCCAGTACCCACGATGGTGAGGATGAGCAGGTGTTAAATGCGTTCAATCTGATCAGGCAAATAGTTCCTGATTGTCTGTTGATTCTTGTGCCGCGTCACCCCGAACGTTTTGAGCAAGTAACCTCTCTTTGTAAACATTATGGATTTAATGTTGTTAAGAGAAGCGAAAACCAACCCTGCACAAGCAATACAGAAATCTTTATTGGCGATACCATGGGTGAACTATTGTTATTTTACTCTGTTAGCGATATAGCCTTTATCGGCGGGAGTCTTGTCGAACACGGAGGGCAAAACCCACTTGAGGCATCGGCAATTGGGATACCGGTTGTATTTGGTCCGCATACATTTAATTTTAGTGAAGTAATAAAATTATTACTTGAAGCTGGTGCTGGAGAACAAGCGAGTAGTGAACAGCAATTGGCTGAGGTGGTAACAAAATATATGAAAGATAAAGCACTCTGTCAGAAAACAGGATTGAAGGGAAAACAGGTTGTCGAGCAAAATCGTGGTGCGCTGGATAATCTAACCGGTATTATTTCAGGATTTATTCAATAGCTGCTTACGGCCA
>DAOVJZ010000086.1 GCA_030632035.1 Granulosicoccaceae bacterium
AGAAATGTATTATTGATCAGGTTTGCATAAGATGGGGTAAAACACACATTATCTGCATTAAGTAATTCAATTAGTTTGGTACTGTCTTTATATAGAAAATTAACGGCGGATGATTGTTGATACATATCATAATAACGTTCAAACGTATTAACAAAAGCCCAAATATAAATAAAGTTGCCAAAAGCCAGAAACAATGTCCACCAGGAAAAAATGGGGTCCACCTGCATTACATCCATATATATAGCAATAATCAATGAGCCTGTAATAAATGGTCCGGAACTTGCGAACAGTACACGCAAGGGATAGATGGAATACCAAATTTTCTGGGTTAAAGGTAAGTGGCTTCTTAAAATATAGTCCATAGTCTGCAATGTTCCCAGGGACCACCGGCTGTATTGCCGGAACAAACCTCCCGCTGTTGGTGGGACCTGTTCCATTTCAACAATTGGATGCCATGCCGCATTGACAGACCATTCGCTAAAATTCCTAATCCCCGTTTCCAGATCCTCGGTCAGCTGCCTTGGATCAAAGGTCAAAAGAAAGCGACGTCGTTTTTCATCATAGGGGCAATCACGTATTAACTTATGTTGGTAATCAAAGCCCTCAATACGGAAACACCAGTTTGTCCCAGCCAGTGGATGAGCCCATGCTTTTTTATGTAGCAGGCGAGGGTATGCAGCACCATGCCAGAATGCCATCCACAGTCCCCCCATTCTGCACAAGGAGTGTACGCTGTCGTAGTTCAGCAATGGGGCTACCGGTCCCTGGAAACCCATCACATCCGGCTCAGACAATATTCTGCCTGCCAGATGTCGCATGATATCCATGGGGGCCTCTGCATCCGCATCGTAAACAAGTACCCAACGTGAATTAAATTTTCGAGCCAGCTGAAAAATCTCCTGATTATTGTTGGCGCCACAAAGCGCCTTAAATAAAATTGGTCTGGTTTGTTCCAACTCTGACTCACGCTTCAGCGAGTATTCCTCAAGCTCAGCAATATCCTGTGCTTCGACTGAACACATGACGGTATAAAGAAAGTCTTTCTCGTCAAGCACATTAAGCTCCAGTTCTGGATAATCAAACTGTGTTTGTTTAGTCTGTATTAGTTGTAGAAAAAAACTTGATGCTTCTCGCTCGATAAAGTTAACCAACGTTATCCAGGAGTTTTTATCTAACTGGTTCGAATTTGCGGCTGCTTGTGTGAGTATTATTAGCTTTTCCAGTTGAGAGGTATGGGACAGTACGCCTATATAATCGGGATGTTCAGGATTAAAATAACGGTCAATAAATGAAGCATGCTTTTCTGTTGTTTCAAAACCTTCCTTAAAGACAGAAAGAATATTTTTTACCTGTTCCAGGTGTCCTGTTCGACTCAATTTGCCAATGAAATAACGACGTTCATCATGCTCGTTATCCTCATGGATACGCCGCAGCGCATAATTCAGCCCTCGCGCTTTTCCAATATGCTGTTCACTGGCCGTGAGATTCCCAGGGAAAAAGCCATCGTAACTTTCAGGGGTTACGATTGAACGAACCAACTCAACCTTAGCATCAGCGTTGATAGTTGCACCGACTCTATTTACTACCTGTGTAGTTGATTCATTATTTTCTTCTACGGGTTCATCTTCATAAGTGACAACATGAACTTCATAGTATGTGCGAGGATAATTCATAGAAGAAAGTCGATACAGAGTTCCCTCAATAACATCAGTTTCCATGTACGCAGGTACGATAATTTTGAAAGCAGGTATTTCTATTTGTTGTCCACAAGCAGCTTCACCAAGATCATTCAAAGAAAGGAAGGCCTGCTGTCCATATGTCTTTGGAAATGTCTTGAACTGGTAGATACGCATTGCCATCCAAAACACATGGTACGTAAACCAGGCTACAGCAAGACTATAGATAACATAGGATGCATCCATTACCTGATGGATTTCTCTTGGGTTATGTGAAAGCCTGTAATTGCTGAAAAATAAATTGTTGTAAGCGATGTCATGTTGATCTGCCAATTTCCCCCGTCTTTTATTAGTTTCATGATTTTCGTTACTTCAATCAACGAATTTGCATAATCTGCTTCACCACTTTCTCCGCAGGTTTTCCAAATGGCGTATAACCAATACTGGCAGGATCATCATCCTCTGCTGTAGAAGCAAAAATATGAACACCTTTTATTTTAGGTTCACGCTTAAGAAATTGGTGCAGTGCACGGTAAGATTGCAATTGTTCAGTGAGACTCTGGGTCGCGCCTTTAGACGACTTCCATGAAAATGGGAAGACACTGGAATATAGCTGGCTGGCGTAACCTACCTCAGTAAATTCAACTCTGAGTGAAGGATGCTTTTTCATCCATGTTCCCAGTTGCTTATTTATCCGAAACCAGGCCTGATTTAATGTTTGAAGATCCGGGTCTCTGCTCACAGAAAGGGGCCAGTAAGCGGATATACCCAGAAAATCCAATGCATCCAACCACCTTATATTCAGGGTATTGAAATTTGTACCATAACCCAACATTCCAGGATATTGCGCCTTCTCCCTGATCATTTTGATAAGCTCACGCCACTTTTTTTCATGCGACTGTAAGGCAGAATATTCTGTACCTATAATCAAGGCTTCTACTTCATTACGTTTGGAGAACTCCACCATTTCGAGAATAATTGTCTGGTAAGCAGCCCACCATTGTTTCTTGTTCTTCGGTCTGATCATGCCATGCCAGTCATCAGGCCCGGGTTTTTTCAGATTTATGGCTAAATGAAGTTGAATCTTTAAGCCTAGTTCGTGTGCATTGTTAATAATATTTTCAAGCCCATCCAGTCTTGGTGTTAGCTGCTCATCTGCGTGAATATCTGAAGAACGTATGTCTGTCTGATAAAAGGTTCTTACCAGATTAACCCACTCGGCCCCGGATTGTTTAATACGTACCAGATTCTCGTGCCACTTGTCATCTTCGTAACCAAATAGTGAATCCCGTGATGAAGCTACATAAACAGGAAGGTGCACCCCGGTTCTAAAAACATCTTTACGCGCTTCACTAATACGTTCCTGGTAGTTTAAGGCAGCCTTGTTAGCAGGCGCAGCAGGTGCTTTGCCAAATGTAGCCCGTATAGCCATAAGAAAGGGGAGAAAATCCGCTGAAAATATATCTAGATTGGGCGAATAGGCAACATAGGTGAAACCGTCACTATGTACTGCCCCTGGTGTTCGTTCACCTGACTTGGATCGAAGATAGCAAATAACCTTTTCAGGTTTCGCCTTTACAAAAGTCATATCTGTAGGTGTCAGAGCAAATACTTCTTTCTGCATCTCTATTTTTGTATAAGAAATATCATGATCATCAAGAATAGTTATTCCTTTTGCGCTTAAATACTTCTGGTTAAGTGCCCAGCCATGATAGTTAATCCATAAAACGGGTTTACTGGTCCTTTCCATGTCATGGATAAAACCTTGACTGGGTGGTTGTAAATATTCAAAGCCATAATATATAAAAGCATCGAAGTTAGCTTCATCAATAAAAGAGCTATATTCATTTGTGGCTTTGATTGAGACTTCTGCGCCATATAACTCTTGTAATATTTTGGCCAGCCGCTCACCTGATTCAGCGTTAGATGTGACTATCAGAAACCGGTTACCGGTCAAAGTCGAGTTGGCAGATGAAACAGCAACTGGTTTCTCAATGGCAACAACAGGAACAGGCAATGCATAAAATGTTATCAATAGGATGATAGCAACAACAGGCACATTAATTTTTAAGCTCTCAATACTCATTGACCTAAATAACAAACATCCATTTTTTTCTGGCTTTGATATGCTCAGTGAGCCACGAAGTGAAAACTTTGGTATTAAACCAAAAATTTTCGGAAAGCCTATGACATGTAAAAGCGGCACAGCCATATGAAAAACTGAGTAAGTAAATCAGTCAATAGGGCATACTAAACTATAAACGAGGTTTTATTTATAGTACTCGTTTAATACACCATGCCGACTACCAATGCGCGTAGTGACTAAGCTCTACGATGAAATTAAACTCGCTTTTACCGTTCTCATAGAAGTTTTCAAGTGCCTTTGCTGAGAGGGTGTAGTTATATTCACGGTTTGGGCGCCATTGAATTTGAATACCTGCTTGGTTGTAATTATCAGCACTATTATCTAAGTTTTGATTTACGGCAAATACGAGCATGGTATCCACAGTAGACTTATGTGTTTCATATACTCGTAGACCTGGGCGTATTTTGGCTCTGAACCATATTGCCTCATCAAAACGGTTATAATATACAAGTTCTGCATACGTTTTTAATATAAAGCGATTTGGGTATTTGTCAGTGCTGCGGCAATTATATCCGGTATTCCAGCTCCGAGAGTATTCAAACCCACCTCTAAAATCATCAGCATAAATATCAGGTCCAGGATCACGAAATTCCCTGACACGTCCAGCCTCGGCCCAGATATACAAGTCATGTTCAGTTAGGAGCTTTTTATTAACACCAAGACCAACAGCTGCTTCATTGGTGTAGTATTCCACCGGAAATCCACCTACAGCGCCACTACGATTATCGCTCGAATACCTGCCAAACAGGTAAAGATGGGCAGGCCGCTTCCCGCCTGAACCAACTCCAAGACGGCCTTTCATGTTGAAAAATGTCATATCTTCTATACTCTGCCATCCAAGAGTGGTGGAGAGGTCAGCAAAATAAGGTTTAGGAAGAGATTTGTTTCGCGCATATCTCATGTTATTCATTTTTTCGCAAGCTTCCACTCGGCTCTCATAATTACTGGAATCTTTGAGTTTACTGACTTCCCGGTATGCCTCATCTATACGGTTCATTTCTTCGTAAGTACTACCAATATCAAAGGTTAAATCATCATTCCCCGCACCCATCGCTTCAGCCTTTCGCCAGGCTTGAATTGCTTCTTCATATTTTTTTGCTCTATGAAGTTCCCAACCTTTTTCTATCCAATATTTACCATCCTGTTTTGCAACAGTAGTAGAAATTTGAGCCAGCTTTATAGAGTTTTGGTTTGATTCTGCAGCTACAGCACCAGTCACAAACGTGAGTGCAATCGTTAGAGCCAACGTATTGTATTTTATTGTTTCAGGTTTAATAAATTGCATTTAAATTCCCTCTTATCATATTTGGATAAGCATTTTTGAAAGTACACCATGCGTCTTCTCAAGCAGGGCAGCTAAAAGCTTATTCTCTATTGAATGTTTTACTATATATAAAAAAATAGTGAAAGGTTCATCATTATCATTTAGTTACCAGTTACGCCACGTCTCCGATATTTATGTATCCCTCTTTAACACCTCTATTATAATAGACTATGCTGGGTCAATTTTTATTGATCTTAATCAATATTGATTAAGTACCAAAAGCCAAAATTATGGATGACTCATGCATGTGTAGTAGGGCGGCCATGATAAATCCTCCATAAGTCTGTTACGAAAGATCATCTGTACCATTTTCTTGTTTCATTAAGGGCTTTATTCCTGCTTGCTCAATATATTTACAGAATCGAGAATACTCAGAAGGTGTGCCAACATCATAGAAAGCAACCCCGGATTCGTAGGCACCAACAGTTCCATGATCGATGAGTGTAGGGTAGAGATCTTCCGTTAACGAGGCATCAGGTGCATCTGAAATATATGACAAAATATCTTTACGTACCAAAAGCACGCCTGTATCCACGACGAGTCGGTTTTCGCCAGATTGTTTTGTCTGGTATCCAACTACCTGGTTATTTTCATCTATAGAAAGATTTGGTGCCGCATCATCACTAACTGATTGAGTATGTACAGCAATTTGCATCAGATTTTCAGTATGTTGCCTGAAATTAACCAGAAACTGTTCAATATTTAGCGGGTGAAATACATCACCACAGTGAATAATGACTTCAGTGTCATCCATTCCTACCATAGCATGCTTGACCCTCGCGGCCGTTAATACAGGGCCCGCATGATCATAGGTAATCTGCATGCCGTACTGGTGGCCATCTCCAAAATAGGAAACGACCTGTTCGGCCAGGTGATCCACACACAAGATGACTTTACGAATTCCCTGTTGGTATAAATTGGAAAGAATGAATAATAGATATGGGAAGTTTTCACCCTGATAAGAAATAGGCACCATAGGTTTTGGCATTTTATTATGGGTTATGTCACGCAATCTTGTGCCAAGCCCACCAGCTAGAATGATGACAGGTGGCATCATGGACAAAAGTTTCCGATATCTGGTTCTTGTTCGAAAGACTTTTCAAAGCTGAACTCATCACCCGTATGGGCACAATAAATATTTACTTTTTGATCAGAGAATCGTTCTCGTAACATTTCCTGTATCTCGTTGGTTCTTGAAAGCAGTTGTGATCCAAAATGAGCCACAATGGCTGTTTTTGGTTTAACAGACTCAATAAGGTTGCAAACTCCTACATAACCAAGATGGTTCTGTACGGATGAAACCTGTTCGGGGACATGATGATCTCTGTCATACATTGAATCCAGACCCAGCGTATTCATATTCATCCATAAAACATCCGAGTCCTTGTAGTGTTCTACTAATTCAGGGAAAAATGTTGTATCGCTCGTATAAGCAAATTTTCCAAACGGTGTAGTAAAGGTAAAACCACTTACCGGC
>DAOVJZ010000059.1 GCA_030632035.1 Granulosicoccaceae bacterium
AATGCGAGGAAAAAATAAAGCGTATCAAGCAAGGACAACGTTCCAGCTATTATTGTCCAAAGTGCCAATCCTGATCAGGTCCCTGTAGGGAGTTGCATTAAGTTGCTCTCATACATTGCCTTAATCACCTTGCCTCCAAAAGCACCCGGAGGAAGTGCCTGAATTATTCTCAGTTCAGTATCATCTGACTCGCCAAAACTCATACGATCTGATGCTAAATCAATTACCTTGACTGATTCACGCATTTTCTTATCAGGATACATTGCCAGCATCACTGTTGGTTTTAACCTGCGTGTTGGATAAACCTCAATAACAATACCTATATCACCAGTATTAAGTTCAACAACAGTACCAACAGGATAAGTACCAAGACATTGAATAAACTTTTCCAGTAAATCAGGATCAAAATCTGTTTCACGCCACTCATACATGCGCTTTAGCGCATCATGTGATGAAATGCCTTCATGATAGGAACGATTACTGGTTAGTGCATCATAGACATCAACAATTGCAACTATCTTTACAAACAAGGACATTTGTCTTGAAGTAAGTCCTTGTGGATATCCGTGCCCATCAGCCCTTTCATGATGGGAGTAGGCAACATCAATTACACTTTGGGGAACCTTACCATTAGCCTCTAAAAGAATCTTTCTACCATGTACAGGATGTTCCTTGATAATATCAAACTCTTCATCTGTTAATCTTCCTTCTTTGTGCAAGACATCCATTGGGATCTCTACTTTTCCCATATCATGTAACAATGCAGCAATACCCAGTTCATCTAATTCATCTTCTGATAGCTCAAGGTGACGTCCAAAAGCCAGTGACAGAACACAGACATTCATGCTGTGATCAGATGTGCGCTCATCACGATTCTGTATTAATGTATAACACATCATCGCATTGGGATTATGGATCATGCTTTGAACTACATCTGTCACCACTTCCTTGGCATCATCCGGAGTAATCTTTTCACCGGCACGGAGATCATCCATAAAGTGTTGCGCCATACCCCTGGTTTTTAACTGTATATTGTCTGCTTTTTTTATTTCCTCTTCTAACGAAACAGTAACAGGGTAACGCGAAGTATCACTGGCATCAGGAATCTTGTCCATTCCTTCCTTGATAGTGTGCTCAATCTTTGTGGCAGAAACAGCATGTGTGGAATCTTTACCGCGCTCGACATCGATATAAACGAATTTACACACCTTGCGAACATCTTCAATGTCTTCAAGTGTTTTAAGGGGAAAACCTTGAAGTAGAAAAGGTGACTCCAGCCAGGGAATATCCAGATCGCAGACATACATCCCGACTTCTAATGCACCGACATCTATTTTTTTCTTTTCTTCCATATGTAAACTATCTATTAGTTATGGCTCTCAAATCATATAGTGTGTTCAATCTTTGTGGCAGAAACAGCATGTGGGGAATCTTTACCACGCTCGACATCGATATAAACGAATTTACACACCTTGCGAACATCTTCAATGTCTTCAATTGTCTTAAGGGGAAAGCCTTGAAACAGAAAAGGGGAATCCTGCCAGGGACGATCCAGATCACAGACATACATCCCGACTTCTAATACACCGACATCTATTTTTTTCTTTTCTTCCATATGTAAACTACCTATTAGTTATAGCTCTCAAATCATTAGGCATAGCATACCGTCATGCGCTCATGCACTAGACATTGTATAAGTCGGCAAAACTATTACTTTCTTTACTGTTTAAAGAGGAAAAATAGGGGGATAACCATGTGAAAAAGTGGAGAATCAAAAAATGACATGAGATCTATGAGGCCATTAGCTTCTCATATTTTAACTGCAATTCTTCCTTTGATTCCTCACGATCAGGGTCTTGTGGAATACAATCTACCGGACACACATCAACACATTGCGGGGTATCATAGTGACCAACACATTCAGTGCATAAATCGGAGTTAATTTCATAGATTTCATCACCTTGAAAAATCGCTTCATTGGGGCACTCCGGCTCACAAACATCGCAATTGATACACTCATCGGTAATTATTAAGGCCATGATTTTCTCTTGAAATACTGCTGTCTGACTAAATATTAGGAGGTGCTTATATTACCGCAATCTTGATTTGAGTGCATCCCTGACGTCAGCATGGACAAATTCCGATACATCGCCCCCGAGACTGGCAATTTCTTTTACCAAACTTGATGAAATATAAGCATATTTTTCGGCAGGGGTTAAAAACAGGGTCTCGATATCAGGTGCCAATCGACGATTCATACCTGCCAATTGAAATTCATATTCAAAATCAGATACCGCACGCAAACCACGCACGATAACCTGAGCCTTATGTTCACGCGCAAACTCCACCAGCAGGCTATCAAAACCACAAATCGTGATATTTTTTGACCCCGAAAGTGCCGTTTGAGCCATCGCTATACGTTCATCCAGAGAAAAGGTGGTTCCTTTCTGTGAATTAGCAGCAATTGCTACAATCACTTTGCCGAATAACTTTGATGCCCGCTGTACCAGATCGGTATGACCATTAGTAACGGGATCAAATGTGCCGGGATAAATAGCTGTAGTACTCATACTGGATTCCTGATGTGTGGTGAGAAAATAGTAACCTACACGGGATATTATGCAAAGTTTACAGAGCTATTTTTTGCGCTGTATCAGGTAACAACTCACTTGACCCGCACTGGCCTGCCGATAAATTTTCCAGTTCTCTGGCAACACGGGTTGACCCGCTTCCTTTTCTATCTCGATAAAAATCCATGCACTGTCTGATAACCAGTTACCTGCTTCCAGTTGCTGACAAACCGGTATAACCAATTCATGTCGATAAGGGGGATCCAGAAAAACAATATCAAAAGTTGATGGTTTGTCTTTTAACCAGCCCAACACATCTGCCTGAATAATATCAGCCGCTTTAGTCTTTAATATGGCAGCACTGTCTTTTAGATTTTGTATGGCATCCTGATTTTCATCAACAAATACGGTTTGTTTGGCACCGCGTGATAATGATTCAAATCCCAGTACACCAGTACCCGCAAACAAATCCAGGCAACGTGCACCGGGCACATGCATTTGTAACCAGTTGAACAATGTTTCACGGATTCTATCCGGCGTTGGACGCAATGCAGGAATATCGGCTATATCAAGTTTACGACCACGCCACTCGCCACCGATTATACGAACCTGATTACATTGTTTGTCTTTTGACTTGGGTTTATTTTTGGGCAAAAGGAATACCCGCTATGGTTGGCCACCAACTGTGACTGTCACCATCTTGTTAATATCCAGACGACGTTTAAAGGCATCCTTGATTTGATCAATCGTGACGGCATTCACATTGGCATTAAAGGTATCCAGATAATCCAGTGGCAGCCCGTAAAAACCAATCATGCTTATGTAACCAATAATCTTGCTATTACTGGAAATACGTAATGGGAAACCACCGGTAATATTTTTCTTGGCCGACTCCAGTTCTTTTTGTGTTGGCCCATGATCAATATAATCCTGTAATACTGTTTTCGCGACTTCAATGGCCTCATTGGCTTGATCGTTCTTGGTTTGTAAGCCAACAGTAAACGCTCCCGCCTGCCGCATTGGCATGAAATAACTGTAAACACTATAAGACATGGCGCGCTTTTCTCTTATTTCTTCGTTGAGGCGTGAAACCAGACCACCACCCCCCATAATATGGTTCCCTACATATAAAGTGAAATAATCTGCATCGCCTCGCTTTACACCAGGTTGTCCCATACGCACATGAGTTTGCGTTGAAGGATGTTCAATATTATCAACACTGGCTGTTTCAAGTGCTGTAACAACCGGTATAGATGGTGCTACCGTTCCTTTAGCCAATCCTTTCATTACCTGTTTGGCAATATCTTTTGCTTTGTCTTTACTCACTGCACCGGTAATCGCAATAACTGCATTTTTCTCTGCATAGTATTTTGCATGGAAAGACTGGATCATTTCACGAGTAATGGCATTTACACTATCCGTTGTACCACTAGGTGAAACCGCATAAGGGTGATCACCATACAATTTTTTGTAAAAAGTACGTTCAACAATACTGCTGGGTGATTGTTCCTCGTGTTGTAAACCGATCAACATACGTTTACGTTCTCTTTCCATATCCTGTTCAGGAAAATCCGGTTTTGTCAGCACAGTATTAAATAACGCCAGTGCTGGCTTCATATACTCATCACCAATCAGGGTACGTAAAGTAACTGTAGTCATATCCCGATCAGCACTGGCACCAAAACGAGCACCAATAGCAGAAAAACGTTTGGCAATGGTATTGCTATCCAGTCCACCGGCACCGTCTGATAAAAGAGTAGCCGTCAAATTTGCCAACCCGGCAGATTCACCATCACGCACACTGCCCGCATCAAAGATCACATGGATATCCACCATAGGTAATTCCATGGCTTCTACAAAATAGACACGCGCACCACCACTGGTTTCCCAATATTCAATATCCGGTGAGGCCAGTGTTTGCCCGGCAAATAAAAAACTGATTAAAGCAACCAGCGTTGTTACATAATAATTAATGATGCGTACCACCTGTTGGTCCTCCTGTACTTTTCATGCCTGAGTTATTTTCCAGTGGTAATGGCTCCAGCACTGCTACTGTCAGGTGATCTTCAATCAGATATTTTTTTGCCACTTGCTGAACCTGCTCGGCAGTCACGGCACGAATTCGTTCTACATATTCATCCATCAATTTCCAATCCAGTCCAACCGTCTCCAACATACCGATTTGCATGGCCTGATAAAAAACCGAGTCCTTTTCATACACATCACTTGCAACAACCTGTGCTTTTACTCGTTCAAGTTCTTCCTGTGTTATTGGTTTATTCTTTATGTGTTCAATTTCTGTCTGTAATGCCTGTTCTATATCCTGCACAGTGTTACCTTGTGATGGAACACCACTGAACAAAAACAGACTTTGTAGGCGTGCTGCAATATCGTAAGAAGCACCTGCTGAAGCCGCGAGTTGTTGTCCGCGCACCAGATTCGTTGCCAGGCGTGCGCTATTATCGCCATCCAGAATTTCTGCCAACACCTCCAGCGCGTAAGGTTCCCAGTCTTCTTTCGCTGTTTTCATCACTGGTACTTGATAACCCATCAATAGATAAGGCAGTTTAGCGGGTTGCTTAACAACAATACGCCGTATCCCGTTTTGTTCTATTTCCAGACGTGGTTTTAGCATCGTCTTCTTACCACGAGGAATAGTACCGAAATATTTTTGTGCCATTAAATACACTTCATTGGGTTTTACATCACCAACAACAACCAAAGTTGCATTACTTGGCGCATACCATTTTTTGTACCAATCCTGTAGATCCTGAACATTCATATTTTCCAGATCATTCATCCAGCCAATAATTGGATTATGATAGGGGCTGGTTTGAAATGCAGTAGCGGCAAAATGTTCGTAGGTTAATGATTGTGGATTATCTTCCGTACGCAAACGACGCTCTTCCATAACAACCTTGATCTCTTTAGCAAACTCTTCTGGCGGTAATACCAGATTACGCATACGGTCGGCTTCCAGTTCAAAACTGACTGCCAGACGACTTTTCTCAAGTTGCTGAAAATAGGCTGTGTAATCACGCCCGGTAAATGCGTTTTCACGCCCACCATTCTCTGAAATAATTTTGGAAAATTCACCGGGAGGATGAGTCTGTGTCCCCTTGAACATCATATGTTCCAATACATGAGACACACCGGTAATACCATTATGCTCATAACTGGCACCCACCTTGTACCAGATCTGGGAGACCACCACTGGAGCACGATGATCCTCACGCACAATAATTTTCATGCCGTTATCCAGTGAAAATTCACTCACTTTCGATTTAACAGGCTGAAAAGGTGTTTTTTTACCTGAAACCGGCCCTTGCCACTGATACAGTGCGATGGCACCAATAATGACGGTAGCAACCAGGCCTATTATCAGGCCATTTGTTTTTATGGAATTATCTGTCATTCCTTTATAATACCCTTTCTGTGTTCAGAGTTGTAATACCCGTGAATCTCTCTGAGTCTGTTTTTACTAAAAAGTTTCTGGAAGTCTGTATGTTTGGTTTAAAGAAAAAAAATTCAACTGAAAATGAAGAACAAAAAAACCCCGGGGTATTCGCACGGCTAAAGGCCGGGCTATCCAAAACCCGTAACAACCTTACAGAAGGGCTGGAAACCCTTGTCAAAGGCAAAAAGGTCATTGATGATGAGGTACTGGAAGAGATCGAGACCCTGTTACTGACTGCCGATGTCGGTATTGAAGCCACACAATCAATTATTGAAGACCTGACCAATCGTATAAAACGTAACCAACTGGCTGATAGTGATGCCCTGTTCTCAGCCTTGCATGAAGACATGGTTGGATTGCTTGCTGACAGTAACAAACCACTCAACATTCCTGATGATGTACGACCGTATGTGATTTTGATGATCGGTGTTAATGGTGTAGGTAAAACTACCACTATTGGAAAACTGGCCAGTCGTCTGCAACAACAAGGGCTGTCCGTGATGCTAGCAGCCGGTGACACCTTCCGTGCTGCTGCTGTTGAACAACTCGAAACATGGGGTGAACGTAACAATATTCCTGTTATTTCCCAACATGGTAAAGCTGATTCTGCCTCGGTAATTTTTGATGCCATTGAATCTGCCAAGGCCAGAAATATCGATGTGTTAATCGCCGATACCGCAGGACGCCTGCACACCCAATCTAATCTAATGGAAGAACTGAAAAAGATAAAACGTGTTATAGGGAAGCTGGATGCAACGGCTCCGCATGAAACCATGTTGGTCGTAGATGCCAGTACTGGTCAAAATGCGCTCACACAGGCCAAACAATTTAATGAATCCATTGGCATTACCGGCCTGACTATTAGTAAACTTGATGGAACAGCAAAAGGTGGTATTGTATTCGCCATGGCCAAACAATTGAGTCTGCCAATCCGGTTTATTGGTGTGGGTGAAGGAATTGAAGATCTACGTGTATTTGATTCTGAACAATTTGTTGAAGCATTATTAGAAAAATAAAAAAATAATACCGTATCACATGATACTTTTTGAAAATGTCAGCAAGACATATCCCGGCTCACATGAAGCACTGAGTAACGTCAGTTTTCATTTGCAACGTGGTGATATGGCTTTCCTTACTGGTCATTCCGGTGCAGGCAAAAGCACATTACTAAAACTCATTGCACTTATTGAGCGTACGACACGTGGGCAAATAGTGATCGGTGGCCAGAACCTGACTGGTGTTACCAAGCGTAAAATTCCCTATTTTCGCCGTAATATAGGCATTATTTTTCAGGATCACCGCCTGCTGCTGGATCGCACTGTATTTGATAATGTCGCCCTGCCACTGGTAATTGCCGGCATGGATTACCGTGAAATCACCCGCAAGGTGCGTGCTGCGTTGGACAAGGTCAATCTACTCAACAAGGAAAGGCAATATCCCAATACCCTTTCTACCGGTGAACAGCAACGCGTCGGCATTGCACGTGCCGTGGTTAACAAACCACCGGTGTTACTGGCTGATGAACCTACCGGTAATCTTGACCCGGAACTGTCGCAAGAGATCATGAAAATGTTTGAACAGTTTAATCAGGTTGGTGTGACAGTATTGATTGCCAGTCATGACCTCGAACTGATAAAACGCATGCAACACAAGACTCTTGTGTTAGATAAAGGGAAATTGATTGCACAATTTCCGGAAGATGAATAATGAGAATTGGCAGAATAAAAAAACAGGATCATGCATCACGTAAAATGCAAAACAAGCCCCGTAGCAAACTGGGCTTTCCTGCCTTGGTGAAAAACTATCTGCTTCGCCACATACAGGTACTATTTTACAGTATCGGTCAATTATCTCGTACTCCATTTTCTTCACTGATGACCTGTGCTGTCATCGGTATCGCGCTGGCATTGCCCAGCACATTTTTCTCTTTATTAAATAATGTACAAACACTGAGTCTGGGCTGGGATGGTAATGCACAAATATCCCTGTTCATGAAATATAATGTTTCTAATTCCAGTGCACAAAAACTCGCAACAAAATTGCGCATGCGTCCGGAAATAAAAACAACTGAATTTATTTCACGTGAACAGGCGCTGGAAGAATTTCGAATTCACTCCGGTTTTGGTGAAGTACTGGATGTGCTGGAAAAAAATCCTTTACCTGCTGTGATTGTTGTTACACCTGCCAGTACACTGGATACTCCAAACCGTATTGAATCACTGCTTGCCAGTTTAAAAGATATTCCTCAGGTCGATATGGCACAGCTGGATCTGGAATGGGTCAAACGTTTGCATGCCTTGCTTGAAACTGGTCAACGTGGAGTAACTATTCTTGCTATCCTGCTGGGACTCTCGGTATTACTGGTTGTGGGTAATACAATACGTCTCG
>DAOVJZ010000234.1 GCA_030632035.1 Granulosicoccaceae bacterium
ACGATTTCAGGTTGGGATTCAAATGGTTCCGGTTTCACACGCGAGAAAAAGGTTTTGCCTAGTCTGGCGAAGGTGTTGGTGAGGGGGAGTTCATTGAGCGAGTCTTTCATAACAATGATTTTATGATTGAAACAGGTGGTTATCTATATAAATAGCGTATTGCCCGATGACTTGGATGGGTATTTGCTTTATATTTTGTGGGTATAGAGGAATGAGATACCCTGTCATTTCGACTAAGTGCGGAGCACGCGTGGAGAAATCTCTTAGCAGTGGAGTAGAGATTTCTCCATGCGCGTTGCTTAGTCGAAATGACAATGTGGTGGGTGGTTGGAATGATGTCACACTGAGACCTTAAATTTTAATTATTGATGATGCGGTGAGATAACAAGGCTTATTAAATGAAAACTGACTATTTTAAATGGATAAGATGTTGTTTTATTTTTCTGCCGCTTGCTTTTTCAGGAGCGCTTTTAGCGGATGACTATGCAGTAACGGTATATGGTGCGGTATTAAATGATGGTACGCTGGATGAAACATTTTCCCTGTCGGCTGATTATAACAGTGATTATCATTTTACAGCGCTGGCAATTGCAAAAAGAATAGGCCGGTATAATGAAAAAATTGATATCGAACTTGAAGGCCAGTTTGTTCGTCATAATGGGAAACAGCATTATAACGAATATAATGCCTTAGCTATCGCACGCTGGTGGTTCCCATCAAACAATCAAAAGGATTACAGTGCAGCCATTGGCGGAGGACTGTCTTATGCGGATGAAATACCTGAAATAGAAGCCTTGCACCATGAAAAAACGTCCAGACTGCTGGGCTACTTATTGTTTGAATTTACTTTTCCTTTACCCGCAACACAATCATGGCAAGGCTCGGTGCGTATACACCACCGCTCGGGTATTTATGGCCTGTTTAATGATGTGCATGGTGCATCGAATTCGCTGGGAATAGGGGTGCGTTATGAATTTTAAAGTTCGGCACGACAACATTCTGTCATTTCGACTAAGCAACGCGCATGGAGAAATCTCTACTCCACTGTCTTGAGATTTCTCGATTCGTTTCACTCACTCGAAATGACAGGGTAGGTAGTTTTTGCTTATTCGAAATGACAAGGTGGAAGAAATGGTTAAGGTAAAAATATAGATGCTGCAAATCTCAACACACGTATCCATTCCAGACAAGGAAATCGAACTCAGTGCGATTCGAGCACAGGGCGCGGGTGGTCAGAATGTAAACAAGGTATCGAGTGCCGTGCATTTACGGTTTGATATCAGGGGTTCTTCCTTGCCTGATTTTTATAAAAGCCGGTTATTGAAATTAAAGCATCACAATATTACCAAGGACGGCATTATTATTATCAAGGCGCAGCGTTATCGCACACAGGAAAAGAATAGGGAAGAGGCATTAAGCCGATTGCAGGCACTTATTAAAGGTGTGGCTGTTACTCAAAAAAGGCGTATTGCGACCAAACCCACCAAGGGCGCGAAAACCAGACGCATGGATCAAAAGACTAAACATGGTCGACTTAAATCCACACGTAAGAAGGTTGTACTGGACTAACCCAGTTCGTCATCCGCCACATGGTATTGTGGATCTTCCATTACATTTACTTCAACCAGATTACCCGCCTTGCGTAAAAGCTGGCGACATTCCGGACTTAGATGGCGTAAATGTAATTTTTTGCCTGCCGCGATGTAACGGTCTGCCAATGTGTCAATGGCTTCAATAGCTGAGTGATCGGCAACACGGGAGTTCTGGAATTCAACAATCACATCATCCGGGTCATCTTCAGGATTGAATAGATCAAGGAAATCTTTTACCGAACCAAAAAACAACGGGCCATTGAGTTCGTAAACACGGGAACCCTTGTCATCGTCGTAACCTTTAACATTGATATGCTTGGCATGTTCCCAGGCAAACACCAGTGCTGAGACGATTACACCGACAATAACAGCGATTGCGAGATCGGTTGCTACGGTGACAGCCGATACCAGTACCAGCACAAAGGCATCACTCAACGGGATCTTGCGGAAGATACGCAGACTCGACCATTCAAAGGTACCCATTACCACAATAAACATCACGCCAATCAGTGCGGCCATCGGAATCATTTCAATTAGCCCTGAAGCAAACAGAATAAAGCACAGTAAAAATAATGCAGCGGCGATACCGGAAAGCCGTTTACGACCGCCAGAATTTACATTAATCATACTCTGACCAATCATGGCACAACCACCCATGCCGCCAAACAAGCCGGTGGTGGTGTTGGCAATACCCTGACCAATACATTCACGATTCCCTTGCCCACGGGTTTGTGTGAGTTCATCGATCAGGCTCAATGTCAGCAGTGATTCAATCAAACCAACCGCGGCCAGGATAATGGCATAAGGGAAGATGATGACCAGTGTTTCCATATTGAATGGCACCGCCGGTATATGGAACGAGGGTAGCACGCCTTTGATTGACGCCATATCACCGACAGTGCGGGTATCAATACCCAGAAAAATAACCAGTAATGTCACTACAATGATCGCAGCCAGTGAAGAAGGGAACTTGCCGGTTAATTTAGGCAGGAAATGGATAATGGCCATGGTCAATGCAACCAGACCCAACAATATCCAGAGTGGTTCCCCGCTCATCCACTGGGTAATACCCTGTGCGTCGGTGATTTGAAATTGTTGTAACTGCGCGAGAAAGATCACAATCGCCAGTCCATTAACAAAACCGAGCATGACCGGGTGCGGTACGATACGAATATATTTACCCAGTTTCAGGATACCGGCCGATATCTGGATTAGGCCGGTCAGTACAACTGCTGCAAACAGGTATTCGACTCCATGTTGAGCAACCAGCGAGACCATTACGACGGCCATGGCACCGGTTGCACCAGAAATCATGCCAGGACGACCACCAAATATCGCTGCCAGCAAGCCAACCATAAACGCGGCATACAGACCCACCAAAGG
>DAOVJZ010000169.1 GCA_030632035.1 Granulosicoccaceae bacterium
AGGTCTTCAATCGATACCGCCAGTGCCAGAAACTCACCCAACGAATCCCAACGCAAATGGTTTTCTTCAATCACCTGTTGCACGTGTTTGGGTGCTGAACCACCGGCACCGGTTTCAAACAAACCGCCGCCTGCCAGCAACGGTACAATCGATAACATCTTGGCACTGGTGCCCAGCTCCAGGATCGGGAACAAGTCCGTTAAATAATCACGCAACACGTTACCGCTCACCGAAATCGTATCCTTGCCTGCCTTCACACGCTCCAGCGTATATTGCGTTGCCGCGTTCGGGGCCATGATCTTGATCTCCAGTCCGCTGGTATCGTGTTCCTTAATATAGGTGTTCACCTTTTTAATCAGATTGGCATCATGGGCACGGTTTTCATCCAGCCAGAAAATAGCCGGTTGTCCGGTCAGGCGTGCACGCGTTACCGCCAGCTTCACCCAATCCTGGATCGGCAGGTCTTTGGTCTGACACATGCGCCAGATATCACCCTGCTCTACTTGATGTTCAAGTACAATATTACCGTTGGCATCGGTCACGCGCACCGTACCGGCGGCGGGGATCTCAAAGGTCTTGTCATGAGAGCCATACTCTTCGGCCTTTTGCGCCATCAGGCCGACATTGCTCACATTACCCATGGTGCTGACATCAAACGCACCATGCACTTTACAAAATTCAATCGTGGCCTGATAGATGCCGGCATAATTGCGATCCGGGATCATCGCACTGGTATCTTTTAACTGGCCATCCGGCCCCCACATTTTGCCGGAAGCACGGATCGCGGCGGGCATCGATGCATCGACAATCACATCACTGGGCACATGCAGGTTGGTAATACCCTTGTCCGAGTTCACCATCGCCAGTTCCGGGCGCGATTGATACACCGACTGAATATCGGCTTCGATGGCTTTACGTTCTGCATCCGGCAAGGTCGCAATCTTGTTTACCACATCACCAAACCCGTTGCGTGTATCCACGCCCAGCTTTGCAAATGTGGCGGCATGTTTTTCAAACACGTCTTTGTAATACACACTCACCGCGTGACCAAAAATAATCGGGTCGGAGACTTTCATCATGGTGGCTTTCATGTGCAGTGACAACAACACATCATCTTTTTTCGCATCCTGTGCGGCCTGCTCAAAAAATGCACGCAGTTTGTTCACACTCATGAGCGAGGCATCCACCACTTCACCGGCGAGCACCGGCACTTTGTCTTTTAAAACTGTCTCGCCATTATCAGTGCTAAGCACAATCTTTAAATCACCGGCTGAATCAATCACCGCTGACTTTTCGCTGGAATAAAAATCACCGTCACTCATTGAAGCCACGCGTGATTTAGAATCGGCTGTCCACTCACCCATTGAATGCGGATGCTGTTTCGCATATTCCTTCACCGCATCTGCTACCCGGCGATCCGAATTACCTTCACGCAATACCGGGTTCACCGCACTCCCCAGCACCCTGGCATAACGCGCCTTGATTTCCTGCTCCGCCTCATTCGCCGGATCGGCCGGATAATCCGGAATGTCATAACCTAAAGACTGTAATTCCTTAATCGCCGCAGTCAACTGCGGAATCGACGCACTGATATTCGGCAGTTTGATAATATTAGCTTCCGGCGTCTTGGCCAGTTCGCCCAGTTCCGTCAGCGCATCCCCGACCTTTTGCTCTGCGTTCAGCTTATCCGGAAAATTCGCCAGAATACGGCCCGCCAGTGAAATATCCCGTGTTTCTACATCAATACCCGCCGCACGGGTAAAGGCCTGCACAATAGGCAAAAAAGAATAAGTCGCTAAAGCCGGTGCTTCATCGGTTCGGGTATACATGATTCGGGAACTGGTCATGATTAAAATCTCTAAAATCAGTGGATTACACGGGGATTACCCGTAAAGGAGGGGTATTATATTGGATATTGGTGATGGGATCATTCCAGACGTAAAAAAGCAGCCCTGACTACACCCGTCATTGAGGAAATAATTTTCATCGTATTGTTAATTCATATTGTTTATTGCTTATTATCAACCCGTTTTTTCTGTTTGATTCTGCCCAGTCCGACCAATCCCAACATGCCATGAAAACATCTCTGATTAACTTCATATAAAATCCATCCGGCTTGTTGATTTGAGAATAGATGGAAGTTTGTTTAGTGGATTGGTTTCAGGATCAGGTTTAAAAACATAAATTTATGTTTAAATATTAAATCTATTTTTTCTGTCTTTTTAGTTGTGCTTTAATATGCTTTTCAAAATCCGCAAGTGGCCTGGCACCTACAATCTTTAACCCGGTCATTTTACTTTTGTGACTTTTACCAATAATAAACGTTGGCGTACCCGTTATCCTGATACTTTTTGCTTCAGCAATATCTTCTTCTATTTGCTTATCATATTTATTATTTTTCATGCAGCCAGAAAAACGGGGCACGTTTAATTTTAAACGTTTAGCATAGCTAAATAGCTGCGGCTTCTTCTGGTTTTTCTGGTTGGCAAATAATATTTTCCTGTATTGCCAGTATTTACCCTGGTCATTGGCACAGAGCGCCGCTTTTGCGGCCAGCTTTGCCTCCTTATGAAAGTGCAATGGCATATCCTTCACAAGAATTTTTAACTTGCCTGTCTTGACATATTTTTTCTTTAGTTCATTCATGGTTGAACTATTAAAGCGCGCACAAAACGGGCATTGGTAATCCGTAAACTCAACCATCGTCACAGGTGCATTTTTATTCCCTAACATTGGACGTTTATTGATTTTTGTTGCCGCAATGCTTGGTAATTTATTTGCTTGGGCACGTTTTCCAGACTGGACAGCTGACTGTTTTAATAGAAGTTTGATTTCCTTTAGTTCCACAAGAATGGCATCTGCTTGTTGTGATGACATCGCCTGGCATCCAACCAAAAATATTGTGAAATAAAGAAGGATAATTTTTTTTATCATTTATCTAATTACTCCAGCCATAAAAAGTAAAGGCATGCTACAACATGCCTTTACGACTATCTTAAAAAATATTTCAACTAAGGGAGAGCAACACAATAACTCTCACCTGTTGGAGTAGATGCACATGTCATACCAAACTGTTCACACTCAGTATTTTCTGTACATGCCAGGGCACAGTACGAACCAATGGGTGTATCAACACAATTTAGGCCTGTAATACAATCTGCAGTTTGACTACATCCAGCACCTATATTGCCTGTTCCACCTACCCCTTCGGGCTCACATGCATTGTAGCTGTTACAAATGTCGCCTGTCCCGCAGTCACCATCAGTAACACACTCTACACACATATCGTTGTAACAGACCCCACCTGTTGACAGACAGTCTACACCGCCACAATTGGTATCTGTGTTTTCGCAGTTATCTACTGCACCATCGCAGTCGTTATCAATACCATCAACACAAACTTCTTCTATCGAGTCAATGGCATCAATACAAGTACTCCATCGACCAGAGTTATCACAAACTTGTGTTCCAAACTGACAGGCACCTATATCACTTGAGCCACAAGGCCTTGCTTCACCCGCGGTACATTGTACAGGAGTATAGTTTGCGCCAAGTGCAGCTTCCCATTCAGCTGTACAATAATCGTAATAACATATTTCAGCATCTGGTGCTGCAGGATTACATCCAGAATTTATTCCACAGAAACCAAGTTGTAACAATGCATTTGCACATTGAGGTGATGTTTGATTAATACAGTTTATATCGCCAAAACCACAGCTGTCTAATATTGCAATGTCTTGATCATTACATAGAGCGTTCGATACGCAACCTGTTTCATCAACCTGGCCATCACAGTTGTTATCCACGTTATCACTACATACTTCTGCTGCAGCCGGGTTTATCGATGCCTGGTTGTCATTACAGTCACCTGTTGCTTGTGTATAACCATCATCATCCCGATCAACTACTGATAACCCATCAATCACACCATCACAGTCATCATCTACTCCATTACCAGTAATTTCTGCAGCTGCTGGATTAATGTCAAATACTGTATCATTACAGTCACCGTTAGCCGGTGTGAAACCATCGTTATCGAGATCACTGTTATAAAAACGTGCTTCAAGGTAATTAAGACGTTCAATCAATTGGCTGAGATCAACATTACCGCCACAATCCAGCGCATTGAAAATACCATCGCCATTAATATCTTCGTTACTATCCTGAATTCGGTTGC
>DAOVJZ010000066.1 GCA_030632035.1 Granulosicoccaceae bacterium
ACGCATCATTGATTATTTATCAGATGAATTTAAAAAGGATCAGGGCATTGACCTGCACAACGATCCTCTGGCTTTGCAACGTCTGAAAGAAGCGGCTGAAAAGGCCAAGATTGAATTATCTTCTTCACAACAGACCGATGTCAACCTGCCTTACATTACGGCTGATGCATCAGGCCCAAAACATTTGAATATCAAACTGACTCGCGCCAAGCTGGAATCACTGGTTGAAGAATTAATTACACGTACACTTGAACCTTGTCGTATTGCATTGAAAGATGCGGGCTTGTCTGCTTCTGATATTGATGACGTGATTCTTGTTGGTGGTCAAATCCGTATGCCGAAAGTACAGGAAACGGTAAAAGCCATTTTTGGTAAAGAAGCGCGTAAGGATGTAAACCCGGATGAAGCCGTAGCTGTTGGTGCTTCTATTCAGGCCGGTGTACTGGGCGGCGAAGTAAAAGACGTCTTGTTGCTTGACGTAACACCACTGTCATTGGGTATTGAAACCATGGGCGGCGTGATGACCAAGCTCATCGAAAAGAACACAACCATCCCAACCAAGGCAAACCAGATATTCTCAACTGCTGATGACAATCAAACAGCGGTAACCGTACACGTACTGCAAGGTGAACGCGAACAGGCGGCGGCAAATAAATCACTGGGTCGTTTTGATTTAAGTGACATTCCGCCATCACCACGTGGTATGCCACAAATTGAAGTAAGTCTTGATATTGATGCCAACGGCATCCTGAATGTATCTGCTAAAGACAAGGCAACCGGTAAGGAACAATCTATTATCATCAAGGCGTCCAGCGGTTTATCTGATGAAGAAATCGAAAATATGGTTAATGATGCAGAAGCCCATGCTGACGAGGACAAGAAGTTCCATGAAATGGTCACAGTACGCAATCAGGCTGACACCATGATTCATGCAACCAAGAAATCAATGGAAGAACTGGGCGATGAAAAAATGGAGCCTGGTGAGAAAGACACAATCGAAGCGGCTATCAAGGATCTGGAAGAAGCTATCAAGGGTGACGACAAGGATGCGATTGAAGCCAAGACCAAGACATTAACAGATGCTTCAGGTGCAATGGCACAACGTTTGTATGCACAACAGGCCGAAGCAGGTCAGGCTGAAGCCGGTGCTGCGGGCGCAGAAGCACAGCCGGAAAGTGCTGAAGCAGGCAATGATGATGTCGTTGATGCCGAGTTTGAAGAAGTAAAAGAAAATAAAAACTAAATAGCTTTTAGTACTTCCTGAAAGGGAAGGAATGAAAGTTTTGAGAATGGGATCGGCGCTCTTTTGCGGCGTTCCCATTTTCCACGTTTAACAAAGGCAAATAACCAAACCATGTCAAAGCGCGATTATTACGAAACTTTAGGCATTGAAAAAAATGCCAGCGATGCGGATATAAAAAAGGCGTATCGCCGTGCCGCCCAGAAACACCATCCCGACCGTAATCCTGACGATGCAGCGGCAGAGGAAAAATTCAAGGAAGCCAAAGAGGCTTATGAAATACTTTCCGATCAACAAAAGCGCGCCGCGTATGATCAGTTTGGTCACGCCGGTGTTGATCAATCCATGGGCGGTGGTGGTTTCCATGGTGGTGCAGCAGGTGGCGGCAGTTTCGCAGACATCTTTGGTGATGTCTTTGGTGATATTTTTGGCGGTGCTCGTGGTCCCGGTGGCCCTGGTGGTGGCGCAGGTGCAGGCAGTCGTGCACGTCGTGGCTCCGATCTTCGCTATAACCTGTCACTGACACTGGAAGAAGCAGTTCATGGCACAACCGTTAAGGTTCGTGTTCCTACCATGGTGAAGTGTAAGGAATGTAGTGGTTCCGGTGCCAAGAAGGGCAGTGAGCCGGTTACATGCCAGACCTGTGGTGGTCAGGGTCAAGTGCGTATGCAACAGGGATTCTTCTCACTGCAACAAACTTGTCCGCATTGTCAGGGTACTGGCAAGATGATCAAGGATCCATGCGGTACCTGTCATGGCAGTGGCCGTACTCAGGAACAGAAAACATTATCCGTAAAAGTCCCTGCCGGTGTAGATAACGGTGATCGTATTCGTCTGGCAGGCGAAGGTGAGGCCGGAGAAGCGGGCGGGCCAGCCGGTGATTTGTATGTGCAAATCAATCTGAAAGAACATCCATTATTCATTCGCGAAGACAGTAACCTTTATTGTGAAATGCCCGTCAGTTTTGTAACGGCTTCATTGGGTGGTGAACTTGATGTGCCAACACTGGATGGACGCGTCAAACTCAAGATTCCATCTGAAACCCAGTCTGGCCGCATGTTCCGTATGCGAGGCAAGGGTGTGAAATCAGTACGTGGAGGCGCAGCCGGAGATTTGATGTGTCGGGTTATTGTAGAAACACCGGTTAATCTCACCAATGAGCAGAAAGAATTGTTAGGTCAGTTTGATGCCACGTTTGCGGGTAACGGAAAACATCACCCTAAAGCTGATTCATGGTTGGATAGTGTGAAGAAATTTATTCATGATATGAAATTGTAAAAGCCTTTCAGTTCGCGCAATACTGCGTTAAAAGATTGGCGTAAAATACTTGTGCCCGTATATTGGGTGCTCATTTACTATATGTAAGTCGCTCTCACACGTTCATGTGCTCCGCGACATAAGGGCATCCATACCCAAAACTCCGTTTTCCCGCCAATCTTTTGCACCCAAAAAACGGGCATAAACCTTGTCTTGCACCAACTGAAACTTTTTCATGATTTAAGAAATCACTTTAAACAATTAACAATAATCTATAATTGTTCTACACTATCGCACTTAACATACTAAATTCATTAAATAAGCCATGACAAAACTCGCAATCACAGGTGCCAACGGCCGTATGGGTCGTACATTGATTGAAGCCGGACAGCAGTCTGATGGTTCGACTGTTTCTGCCGCCTTTGAACGTCCTGGTAGTTCTGTCATTGGGCAGGATGCCGGTGCCTTGGCCGGTATTGGCGAAATCAAAGTACCGGTTGCTGAAAGCACAACCATTGGTTCAGCGGATTTTGATGTCCTGATCGACTTCACACGCCCAGAGGTAACCTTGGCGAATATTGAGGCCTGTCGTGCTAGCGAGCGTCGCATGGTGATTGGTACCACGGGTTTTTCCGAGGATGAACGTCAGCAGATTGTGGATGCATCTAAAGATATTGCGATTGTTTTTGCACCCAATATGAGTGTGGGTGTGAACCTTTGCTTCAAATTACTGGATATTGCTGCCCGTGTGATGGGTGATGAGGTCGATATCGAAGTGATTGAAGCCCATCATCGTCACAAGGTTGATGCCCCATCGGGTACGGCTCTACGTATGGGAGAAGTGGTGGCCGATGCGCTGGGTCGGGATTTGTCTGAATGTGCGGTTTATGGTCGAGAAGGCAATACCGGTGAACGTGATCGCGGCACTATCGGCTTCGAGACTATTCGTGCCGGAGATATCGTGGGTGACCACACCGTGATGTTTGCCGATATCGGCGAGCGCGTCGAGATTACCCATAAGGCCTCCAGCCGCATGACCTTTGCCTCCGGCGCTGTTCGGGCAGCACAATGGTTAATGAACCAGGATACGGGGCTGTATGATATGCAGGATGTACTTGGTCTCAGGTAATTCAAATCTCGCCTTGTAAGACCCCCTCTCAATAAAGTAGAATCCCCTCGGTCAGATTCAGTAATCCGGCCAGTTAATAACCCAGTTTTTTGATTAAAATATGAGCGGAAGCCACTCAGCGTGTCTCCCGCTTTTTTGTACGCCTAGCGCTGGAGGATTTTTTGAGAAAACCGGCCCTGCTTGCCCTTGAAGATGGCTCTCTATTTTGGGGAGAGGCTATTGGTATTGAGGGACAAACGACAGGTGAGGTGGTATTCAATACCGCCATGACCGGCTATCAAGAGATCCTGACTGATCCTTCCTATTGTAAACAAATCGTTACCCTGACTTATCCCCACATCGGTAATACCGGCACTAATGATGAAGATGCCGAATCTTCACATGTCTGGTCGGCGGGGCTGATCATTCGTGACTTGCCGATGATCACCAGCAACTGGCGTTCACAAGAATCCTTAACCGATTATTTGAGCAGAAACAAAGTCGTTGCGATTGCCGATATCGATACCCGTCGTTTGACCCGTATCCTGAGAGAAAAGGGTGCGCAGAATGGTTGCATCGTTGCCGGTGACAGGATTGATGAAAAGGCGGCCATCAAGGCAGCTAAAGATTTTGCCGGACTGAAGGGTATGGATCTGGCAAAAGAAGTCACTACAAAAACACAATATGAATGGTCACAGGGCACCTGGTCGCTTGAAGAAGGCTTACCCAAAGGCAGTAAAGATTTACCTTACCATGTCGTTGCTTATGACTATGGTGTGAAACGTAACATATTACGTATGCTGGTTGATCGTGGTTGTGAACTCACGGTTGTTCCTGCGCAAACTCCAGCCAAAGATGTGCTCGCCATGAAACCTGATGGTGTGTTCCTTTCTAATGGTCCCGGTGATCCAGAGCCATGTGATTATGCAATTAAAGCTATCAAGGAAGTTGTTGATACCGGTATTCCTGTATTTGGTATTTGTCTTGGTCACCAGTTGTTATCACTGGCCAGTGGTGCCCAAACACAAAAAATGAAGTTTGGACATCATGGTGCCAATCATCCGGTACAGGATTTGGAAAGCAAAGTCGTGATGATTACCAGTCAGAATCATGGTTTTGCTGTTGATGAGTCATCGTTACCCAAGAATTTACAAGCCACACATAAATCATTATTTGATGATTCATTGCAAGGTGTAGAACGTACTGATAAACCCGCATTTAGTTTTCAGGGTCATCCGGAAGCAAGTCCGGGACCACATGATGTTGCGCCCTTGTTTGATCGTTTTATTAAACTTTTAGAAAAGAAAAAATAACCACAGAGGGCACAGAGAGCACAGAGATAGATAAATAAAAGAAATTATTTTAAATAAATATTTCTCCGTGACCTCTGTGTTCTCTGTGGTTAAAAATAAATATGCCAAAAAGAACAGACATAAATAGCGTTTTAATCATCGGTGCAGGGCCAATTGTAATTGGTCAGGCATGCGAGTTTGATTATTCCGGTGCACAGGCTTGTAAAGCACTGCGCGAGGAAGGGTGTCGCGTTATTCTGGTGAATTCGAATCCAGCGACCATTATGACTGATCCGGATATGGCAGATGCTATTTATATCGAGCCAATCAACTGGAGTACGGTTGAAAAAATTATTGAGAAAGAAAAGCCAGATGTGTTGCTGCCAACGATGGGTGGGCAAACGGCGCTGAATTGCGCACTCGATTTGGCACGTGAAGGTGTATTGGAAAAACACGGTGTTGAAATGATTGGTGCGACCCGTGATGCAATTGATAAAGCCGAGGATCGTGAACGTTTTCGTAAGGCGATGAACAGGATTGGTCTTGATACACCACGTTCTGCGGTTGCACACAGCATGGAAGAAGCATTGCAGGTACAAGTCCAGGTAGGTTATCCAACCATTATTCGTCCTTCTTTCACTATGGGTGGAAGTGGTGGTGGTATTGCCTATAACAAGGAAGAGTTTGTCGAGATTTGCGAACGTGGTCTGGATTTATCTCCCACCACTGAATTATTGATTGAAGAATCAGTGCTTGGCTGGAAAGAATATGAAATGGAAGTGGTGCGTGATCATAAAGATAACTGCATCATTATTTGCTCGATTGAAAACCTTGATCCAATGGGTGTGCATACCGGTGATTCGATTACCGTTGCACCGGCACAAACGTTGACAGATAAAGAATATCAGATCATGCGTAATGCATCACTTGCGGTATTGCGCGAGATCGGTGTGGATACCGGTGGTTCCAACGTACAGTTTGCGATTAACCCTGAAAATGGACGCATGATCATTATAGAAATGAATCCACGTGTATCACGTTCATCGGCACTGGCATCGAAGGCAACTGGTTTCCCGATTGCAAAAGTGGCAGCCAAACTGGCCATAGGTTACACACTGGATGAATTGAAAAATGAAATTACCGGTGGTGCAACGCCGGCTTCATTTGAACCAGCAATTGATTATGTCGTTACCAAGGTACCGCGTTTTACTTTTGAAAAATTCCCTCAAGCGGCACCACTTCTGACAACACAAATGAAATCTGTGGGTGAAGTCATGGCCATTGGTCGTACTTTCCAGGAATCCTTGCAAAAGGCATTGCGTGGTCTTGAAACCGGCATGTGTGGTCTGGATGAAATGATTGATGTGAATGCCGAGGGCTCGGAAGATATTTTGCGCAAGGAATTAAAGTTGCCTGGTCCGGATCGTCTCTGGTATGTGGCTGATGCTTTCCGCGCCGGTGCAACTCTGGAAGAGATATTTGAATTATCAGCGATTGATCCCTGGTTCCTGATTCAGATTGAAGACATTGTTAAAATTGAAAATGAATTAAAGAAAAAGAAACTTGCAAAAATTGATGCGCATGAAATGCGTCAACTGAAACGCAAGGGTTTTGCAGATGCACGTATTGCCATGATGTTATCTGTTTCAGAAAAAGAAGTGCGTGATCATCGTTATAGTTTGAAAATTCATCCGGTTTACAAGCGTGTGGATTCCTGTGCCGCTGAATTCGCTGCCACCACGGCCTATATGTATTCCACTTATGAAGAAGAGTGTGAATCCAGCCCAACTGAAAATAAAAAGATCATGGTGCTGGGTGGCGGTCCAAATCGTATTGGCCAGGGCATCGAATTTGATTATTGCTGTGTACATGCCGCGTTTGCTATGCGTGAAGACGGCTATGAAACCATTATGGTGAATTGTAATCCGGAAACTGTTTCTACTGATTACGACACCTCTGATCGATTGTATTTTGAACCGCTGACACTGGAAGATGTACTGGAAATTGTGCGTCTGGAAAATCCGTATGGATTGATCGTGCAATACGGTGGACAAACGCCGTTAAAACTGGCTCAAGATTTAGAGGCAGCAGGCGCACCGATCATGGGTACCTCACCGGATTCAATTGATTTGGCTGAAGATCGCGAACGCTTCCAGCAAATGATCGAAAAGCTGGGATTATTGCAGCCACCGAACCGTACTGCCCGCAGTGCGGAAGAAGCGGTTAGGCTGGCAGAAGAAATTGGTTACCCATTAGTGGTACGTCCTTCTTATGTGTTGGGTGGTCGTGCCATGGAAATCGTTTACAACAAAGATGACTTGTCACGTTACATGCGTGAAGCAGTTAGTGTTTCCAATGATTCTCCTGTATTGCTGGATCGTTTCCTCAATGATGCAATCGAAGTCGATGTAGATGCGATTTGTGATGGTAAAGATGTGTTGATTGGCGGCATCATGGAACACATTGAACAAGCCGGTGTACATTCCGGTGACTCTGCATGTTCATTGCCTCCATTTTCATTGAGTAAAAAAATTCAGGACGAACTGCGTAAACAAGCCAAGAGTCTGGCAATAGCATTGAATGTAGTTGGTTTGATGAATATGCAGTTTGCGATTCAAGGGAAAAAGGTTTTTATCCTTGAAGTTAATCCACGTGCATCACGTACTGTGCCTTATGTCTCCAAAGCAACGGGTCGTCCGCTTGCCAAGATTGCCGCACGTTGTATGGTGGGAACATCATTGGAAAAACAAAACTGTCGTCGCGAAATAATCCC
>DAOVJZ010000100.1 GCA_030632035.1 Granulosicoccaceae bacterium
ACGTTCATTATTGAATTTGAGCTACCGTTTGGAACTTCAAGAATAACAGTATCACCAGTTGTATCTAACTCAGTAACACCGCCAAGATAGAAATTAGTGTCCGAGCCCGTATTAAATTGCCAATCCTGTGCATCAGCAGCTACAGCTTTGCTGATGAATGTAAACTCAAGACCGGCAGCGGCCACAGGAAGCGATATTACGCAATCTGCAGTCAAATCAGGCATGACGTGTAATTTGCCGCTATTAGCAGTAAGAACAGCATAAGTTGCTTCATCAGGAACCGATACAAGCCGCGAACTCACATCACATGCCGCATTGATTTCAGCAGCAGTGGCTAGAACTTCAGTACCAAGGCCGGTGCCAAGGAATAGACGCGTAATGCGCATTTTTGTAACTTTCAAATCTTCTCTCCAACTCATATCATCACCTTTTGTGGTTAATAAACCCCTGACGGGCTTAGTTTAAAAAACCTTTGCATCCTGGCCGCCAGCTGGGTTGCCGGCTTGATCAGTAGCTCTTCCACCAGGCAAAGCTGCCTGATTCGCATTCAGTTGTTGTAAGGCTGCAGCTTTAGCCTTCATCACAATAGTTTCTCTATCAGGAACCACGTCATCAACCGGTATATCAAACGACTTAACGCTTTCTCGCAGCATAGCCGCACGACCTTCAATGCCCATAATCTGTAAATCAACAGGATTATTAGTCTGAGCCAAGAACTCACTACGACGAATCATTTGCTGTTCCTTAGCTACCATTGAGCTTGAGCCTCTGGATCGGCACTTTAAATCACCTTTTATACTTTCATCAGGATCATGGATCATGTTGAATGTGTAGGTTCGTTTAATGCTTCCTTCAATCGGTCGATCCAGATGAGTAATCACAAGCTTGATGCCCCGTGCTGACGATGACATCAGCATGGAAAGACCAGAGGCCGTACCCGCAGCACCTGAAGCACCACCACCTTCGCCATAACTGTATTTTGGAATACCAGTATATTCATC
The DNA here is from genome assembly GCA_030632035.1 of Granulosicoccaceae bacterium. Lineage (GTDB taxonomy): Bacteria > Pseudomonadota > Gammaproteobacteria > DAOVJZ01 > DAOVJZ01 > DAOVJZ01. The sequence continues at coordinate 1,002 of DAOVJZ010000100.1, forward strand.
GGCCAATCCAGAGAAGTGATCATAGACCGCAAGCAATTCTTTTGAATAGCTCTTTGGATTATGGAATCGTACCGCTGGATTGTTGGTGCCATGAGGATCTGACAATGTTTGCCAAATCTTCCATGGCCCTAATCCAGTAATATCCTCGCCAATGGGTACACGATCTGTATGCACTTCAACCTGTGGACCTGATGCAATAGCCATGTTATTGACCAGTGAGCGTGCAGCAGCATTACAAATATCTTGCACATCCTTCATAATCTCAGGAACGCCCAGGCCCCAAAAAGCACCGGGGATTTCTTCAAATGAACATTTATCATAAGGCCGATGGCCCAATGGATCATCATTGAGTACTGCACGAATGATATAACTACCAATCATCCATGCATTGACCTCATATTCCTCGTTTGGATCTGTAATTTTATCAGCATCCATGCCCCATTCAAGTAACAACCTGCCGGAAACACTGCCCCAGAATTCAAGTGCGTCCATGGTATCGTCATAATTAAGCCATTCATTCGGCCTTTTTTCCAACCATGCACGTTCTTGATCGCGCCAGAGCCATTCACGCAGTCCGCCGGTGCCATAAGCTTCCAGCGCCAAATCAATTGCATCATTACTATAACCAGGTACACCCTTCATAGCGACAAGATCTGCACGGCGTAGACGGTGACGCTCAAAGAAATAACCGTCATTAATACCTTTTGATGATGGCGATGGATAGCAGTCAAACGGCGCAACACGGCTCCATTCAAGTCTGAAGGCTTTGCCTTTAACCGGTCCCCATTTGCCCGTTTGCTCGTCCTGCTCCCACTTCAATGTTTTTCTATGCCGGACAATTGGACCTTTTAAAACGCCAACAGGATAAGTAACAACATCATTAATCACTTCCTTCATGGCATCTTCCCAGCCACCTTCAACAGTCTGATCCTCGATCTTTTTATCCATGCGATCGGAAATTTTGTCGGCTTCTTCCTGCATACGATCAGCCATTTGATCACGCAGCTGGGTAATCCGCTCTTTCAATGCTTCTTGCGGTAAGACCTGCTGCGCCTCCATTTGCCATTGCTGTGCCTCAGCAATCACGTATTCCTCAATCGATGCTGTTGTTTCTGCATCTAACTCAGGAATAGGTGTTGGTGAAACCTTCCACGGCTTATCACCTGCGGGGAAAAGAATGTCATTGATCCATGCAATTGCTGCACGACATTTGATACTGGTGAGCATCATATAAATTTCAGAACCACCCTGGGCTCTAATTTGTGCCAGTTTATCAGGTGCGTATTCACCATTTCTACGCCTTAGTGCATCAATGATACGTTCCTCAGTCGTGTTTCTGGCAAATCTAGCCACTTCCCAATTACTTTTAATCTTGGCAGCAAGACCAGTTATGAATGGTTGGTTTTGCTGCGCTTCAGCATCAACCTTGCTTAAACGCTCTTTTTCAAGATCATCGTTGCTCTTGACCATGACGAGCGGATGATTTTGCGCGTTTTTGAGCTCTCTACCCAGTGTAATAGCCGCATTTTCCATTTAGTGAAGCACCTCATTAACCGCCGAGGCAGTCTTTTTTGCTTCTGGAGCAACCGTATTTTTCTGTTTCTTTTTATTTTCCTTGTCAACAAACGAACCAGTATTGTAAATAGTAATGGTATTTGACTCCTGACGTTCTTTGCGGGCCATTTCTGATTGATCACACAATAAACCGTACAAATGATCAAGATACTCCTTGCCACGGCGCTGCAGCTCCATCATATCAAGCTCAATATTGATCTCAAGCATGTCCAGAGAAATAAAATGGAACATTATCATGGAGATGTCTTTCTTATTACGCAGCACATCAATGCCATAGCGATTGCAATCTTCAGGCGGCAACACGCCTTTTTTCACGCCAGGCTCTAGCATTTTGCAAAATGCTTCGACTACTTCATCGGTTGATATTGTGACTTTAGACATAAATATTACTTAACATTCTATTTTTCCACGTAAAAAATTATCACTGTGAACCCAGTACCACAATCCATTTGATTCATGATCAATGTCTGCAATAATAGATCTTGAAACTACTGATAATTGATAATGCAACTTATCATCAATATAAGAATCTCCATCTTCTTCTTCACTCATCGCTGCACAAATAAGCGTTCCATCAACCCTCCACCGGATACTCATCAAGTCCACCCAGTCGACGGCTTAACAACAACAGTCTTTGCCGTCGGTCTTGTTTGTTGAATTCCCTCACTAAATGAGTGATACAAGGCCATTTGTTGATACGCATCAGCTGGGTGTGAAGCCCAATCATGAAGCGGCTTCTCTTTCCAAACACCGTAATTATCATCCCACTGCTTACGGTACGCATCTAATCCATCTAATCCATCAGAACATTTCTCTTCATCAAACCTACACCGGGTAAAAAAGTCTCTACCTGCTTCAATTCCATCACCCTTTGTGTTCATTCTTGGCAGTACGTCGCCTTGCATACCAAGATCTTTTGCTTTGGCTTCCTTTGTTGTTTCATCACCCCAATCTTCGTTACCCATATCATGCGGCCACTTACAATTTCCATATCGATACCCAAGGGTTTCGGTTCTTTCATCAAGAATTTTTTTATAATGAGGCAGTCCGTGACCGGCCTCCTGATAATAATCAATGACGTTTACATACATTCCATCATCTTGAGTGAACCAGATTGATGTTGTATCTCTGCCAATATCCCACCAGGTGGTAACTGTTCGGCCCTCAAGGTGAGGAACCTTAGTTATTCTCCCATCCCTGCGAGTTTTAGCCATCTGATGACGAAAGTAAGCGCCTTCCATTGATGCCTCAAAGGCTTCATCCGGGGTACTTGGATACTCCCGCTTCATATCATCGCCGAGCGTTTTTTCTTTCGATATGTACCAGGCTTCCTGTTCTGGCGTTAAATCTATCTTATGATCACGGGATAAATCGTTGAAATATTTTGTCATTCTGGCATTGATTACAATGTCAGGATCATCTAACTGATATTCGTCATTCCTCCACCATGCTTCAAAAAAGAAGGTGAAGTCTAATTTATTTGGTTTTTTACCTGAATCTTCAAGCTTTCTGGCTTGTTCAACAATATCGAAAAATTTACCTGCCCTGCCTTCAGCGGTGGACTCAATAGCTATCATTCCATCGATAGGAACAGCTTCAAAGGCACCAGTTACAATCTCAATGGCTTTTGCAGGATCTTTGGCAGCAATCTTACCCATTTCAGATACGTGTAAAAATTGTAACGTACCTGATCGATAACTGGTTGATACTGAAATCATTGAGCCATTATCAAATTCCCACTCACCGGCTCGTTCAACCTTAATCGGTCTTTTTAAAGCATCGGGCAAATTATCATAGGGATATTTAACTTTTGTTCTAAATATTTTCTGAGCATCAGGTAATCTATGAGCGATTATTCCAGTCATAAAATCTGCATTAAACAAACAAGAATCCAAACCAAATATATCAAGGAAAGTAGTAAATCCTCTTTGCCTGGCCTTAAGTATTGCTGTTCTATACCACATTGCATGATAAAGCCTGAGTTGTGAATCGTTCATTTTGAACAATACACGCTTACCAGCCTTATCAATTATATAGTAAAGGTTATTCAGCCTCCAAAGTTGATCACTTAGAGTTTCCTGAAAGCCCTTTATTTGCTGCTCATTCCTCGCGTTCACGAGGGGGGCCAATAGTTTTTGTTATACCATCAAAGAATTCGAGCAATTTATCGCCGGGATTCAGGTCTATATCTTGCTTTTCACGCCACTTACCCTTTTGTCTGTTTTTCAACCAAAACAATGCAGCCGTACTATCTGGTGGATAATGCTTTATGTACTCTTTCGAGTCAGTGATTACCCCTTCATAACTAGCAAACTTTGTATCTATATGTGAATAACCGTTTGCTCTTTTGAATAGACTTTCAGCAACGGTAGCATCTGCAATCAATTTACCCCTGTTTAAGAACTCTGAAAAATCCGGATGATCCAGCTTCCATTTATGAATTGTTGACTCTGCAACACCGAAGAAATCAGCCATTTCAACATCTGTCGCACCAAGCAGGCATAATTTATATGCTTGCTCATTATATTCAGTGCGATAAGCTGTCGGGCGACCTATTACCGGCTTCTTCTTAGCAGCCTTCTTCTTAATAGGTTTTTTTTTAACTGCCTGATTTTTCCGGACAGCTGCTTTTTTCTTTTTAGCTGGCATAAATTAAACCATCCAAATCGACCGGCACACCCTCTGTGTGAGAATGCACCAGTCTAGGAGGAACCTAGTTATACGCCGCTTTCTTTTGCAGCTGTGTGATGACGTGAAGAATCTGAGCCTTGCGGCTTGTTCTTGCTTGAAAAACTCAAATCACATTTTTTTGATTTACCTGGGTTATTACCAGGGCTTGAGCCAAGGTGCGATTGCATGCCACCGGCTTTGCTTGTAGGTTCACTTCCTTTAGTAATGCTACCTTTCATAATACTTACCTTTTGGTTTGTGCAAAAAAAAGCCCAGCGTCTTGCGACTGGGCCTGTAATAGTGGGAATTAATACATCCTACGTATTCGATAATAGTTTGTGTGATGGGTAGAGTCAACAATTTAATTAATATCCTTCCATCCGCCGTCGGTGGATTCAGGGTGAAATGATACTACTGTCTCACATTCAACACACTGCAACGACATAACCTGAATATTGCTTTTCAGTACCAACCCCTCTTGGACGATAAGAAAATGATTGCATCCACAATCACATCGGAGGCGATGATAAGGATCAGCTTCCGAAAAAAATATTGATATTTCAGGCACTTCAGTCTTGGGCTTCATCGACAACTGGTTTCATTAGTAATTGAATTCCTAATGTTAAATCGAATAATGTATTTGCTGCGGCATCTTCGTCATTAAAGCAACCCAAATGGAATATGCTCGTACCTATAACAACCGTGCAGTCAAAACTATTGGCATCACCAAACTCGCCACGATCAAACATATCAGCTATATTCCTCAAACCTTCT
>DAOVJZ010000236.1 GCA_030632035.1 Granulosicoccaceae bacterium
AGTAACGGCACTACAACATTGGCTGCGAGTACAACAAGGGCAATACCGTATGAGCACCATACATAAGCGCCATATCCACCCATATCTATAAATTCTGCGAATGTCATTCTGATAACACCTTTTTAACCCAACTACTGCGAAATTCTCTTACCAGTAATTCTGTTCGTGCACGCATTAACAGCACACTGACAAAATAAGTCTTGAATGCAAATGCCATTAACAATAACGGGATCAACATCGAAGTATGGATTGAAGGTTTATCCAGTTTGGTGACTGTAGGGCCTTGATGCAACGTGTTCCACCATTCGACCGAGTAATGAATAATAGGAATATTAACAACACCGACCAAAGCCAGAACAGCAGCAGCGCGAGATGCATTGGTTTTGTCTTCAATGGATGCGCGTAGTGCCATGTAGCCAAGATAGAGGAATAATAAAATTAATTCAGAAGTCAGGCGTGCATCCCATACCCACCATGTGCCCCACATGGGTTTACCCCAGATGGAACCGGTAATGAGTGCAAGGAAAGTAAAAGAAGCACCAATAGGTGCACAACTCATTGAGATAATGTCTGCCAGCTTGATACGCCAGATCAGGTTAATGGCACCAGTGACTGCCATGACCATATAAACAAACATGGACATCCATGCGGCAGGCACGTGGATAAACATGATCCGGTAACTGTCTTTCTGTTGATAATCCGGTGGTGCCTCCACCAATCCCATGTACAGGCCGCTAGCCATTAAAATAATGGTCAGCACAGAAAACCAGAAAATTAAACGGCTGGAAAAATCATAGAAAAACTTAGGTGATGCCAGCTTGTGAAAAAATTGCCACATACTCAAATAGTTACGTTGTCAGGCGTCGTTACCTTGAATGGATCATTATACCGGAAAAACGAATCTTATTGCCCCAACATTTTGCTTCCTAAGGGAATAGAGAAGGCCTATTTTGCGTGAGGTTAAGCTGGGCAACCTTGATCTAGCGCAATTTATAGTCCTGACGTACTAATCAGTGCTGATACGTAATGCAGCCGCAGTTGCAATAGGAGCCAGAGTAATGGCCAGGACGCAAAGCGCAGCCAGAAAATAGAGCTGGGCGGTAACAGGCAGATCAAAGGCCGCATTGGTGACGGCACTGGCGCCAAAAATAAGTACCGGGGTGTAAAGAGGGAGCACTAACAGAGATAACAGCAATCCACCTCGACGTAGTCCAACAGTCAGTGCAACCCCGATAGAGCCGACCAGACTCAGGATCGGTGTTCCAAGCGTTAGGCTGACAACTAAAATCAACATCGATTCTTCAGGGATTTGTAATAAAACACCAAGTAATGGTGATAACAAAATTAACGGTACGCCACTCACTAACCAGTGTACAAAAACTTTGATTGCGACAAGCAAGGCCGCCGGATGCGGGCTAAGTAACATTTGCTCCAGACTGCCGTCATCAAAGTCAGAACGGAAAATAGTTTCGAGTGATAGCAACGCTGCTAGTAATGCCGCCACCCAAATAATACCGGGAGCAATCGTGCGTAGTATATTGGTTTCTGGCCCAATCCCCAATGGAAACAGACTGACTACAATAATAAAGAACAACAATGGATTGGCCAGTTCTCCACGGTGACGAAAGGCCAGCGTCAGATCGCGTTTTAGCAGGCTTTTACAGGCCTGAAATGTGGTTGGTCTAGTCATTGCCGAGTTGAATTCTTTGTACCGTACAGTTTTCCAGATGGAGTGGTTGATGTGTTGTTATTACTATCAGTCCACCGTTTTTGCTGTGTTGTTCCAGTAATTGATCAACATAAGCCTGACCCGCTTTATCCAGTGCTGTATAAGGTTCATCCAGAATCCAGACATGTGCAGTACTGAATAATAATCGTGATAATGCCACTCTGCGTTTTTGTCCGGCAGATAAAGTGCGAACTGCTACTTCTTCAAAACCATAGAGGCCAACACTCTTTAATGCCTCATCAATATCAGTATCCTGTTTACTGCCATGCAGATTGCAGATGTGCTTCAGGTTTTCCCGAGGCGTCAGTTCATCTTTAATGCCCGGGCGATGACCTATATAGATAAGGTTTTCCAGAAATGGGGCACGGTCTTTACTAATATCAGCCCCTTGCCAGTGAATCTCACCCTCTTCCGGGAGCAACAATCCACACAGCATGCGTAGCAAGCTTGTTTTACCACTGCCATTAGGGCCTTCAAGCTGAAGCACATCACTGTTGCCCATCTTGAAGTTCAAACCACTGAACAGCTGGCGATCCTGTCGGGTGCAGGCCAGATTGATAACTTCCAGATTATGAGGTGTTGAAGACAACATAATTGTTTGGTGAGTATTCGTCTTTTATTATTGGTTTGAGGGGTATTATAGGTGAGATTCGGTTTTTGAATCTAACCCCCTTGATCCACATTGATTTTTCCTTCCGGTGGCCGTAGAATTCCCCCTCATTTTTGTTCTTGATATTAAACTCTAAGTTATTGAAAAGGGGAAGGAAATGCGTCAGCCATTAGTGGCCGGAAACTGGAAAATGAACGGATCTCGTGAGAGCATCAAGGCTCTTCTTGATGGAATCAAGGCCGGAATTGGTGATGTAAACAAAGCTGAAGTCGCTGTTTGTGCCCCTTTTGTCTATCTTGCTGATGTCCAGCAGGCACTGAATGGAGCCTCAATCGCATGGGGTGCCCAGAATCTGAGCACCGAAGCATCAGGTGCGTTTACAGGTGAAATTTCAGCTGACATGATCAAGGATTTTGGTTGTAAATATGTGCTTGTGGGTCACTCGGAACGCCGCTCTCTATATGGTGAAACTGATGAAATAGTGGCACACAAGTATGATGTAGCACTGAAAGCAGGGTTGAAACCCATCCTGTGTATTGGTGAATTACTGGAAGA
>DAOVJZ010000010.1 GCA_030632035.1 Granulosicoccaceae bacterium
ACCACAGGGGCGCAAATTACCAGATCCCCCAGCAAATTCAACTCCACTTCATCGGGAACCTCTACGGGGAATGACAACACATTGGTCGAACCCTGTTTATGACGGTATGTCTCGTTTAGTTGCGCACTTTCCTGCTCATCAACAATACGCACCGTCAGAGCTGTATCCTGTTTATCTTCAGGAATGGCCATAGCAACCCAATCGAAAAAGTCTTGCTCAGAAGGCAAACCAGCATCGGGAACAGCGTATTGTACCTCAACGTCCATAAGGGTTATTTATTGTTTTCATGCTTGTCGTATGCGGTCACGATACGTTGCACGAGTGGGTGACGCACAACATCACGCGTTTTCAGGAAAGTAAAACTGATACCTTCAACGTCTTTCAGCACTTCCGAAGTATGACGCAAACCGGATTGAGTGCCACGCGGCAAATCAACCTGTGTCACATCGCCTGTGATCACGGCCTTTGAGTTAAAGCCAATGCGCGTTAAAAACATTTTCATTTGTTCATTGGTCGTGTTCTGGGCTTCATCCAGAATGATATAGGCTTCATTCAGTGTGCGACCACGCATGTAAGCCAGTGGTGCGACTTCAATCACATTGCGTTCCATTAATTTGGTCACACGTTCGAAACCTAATAATTCATACATTGCGTCATACAGTGGTCGTAGATAGGGATCGATTTTTTGTGACAGATCACCCGGCAAAAACCCCAGACGTTCACCCGCCTCTACCGCTGGACGTGTTAACACCAGTCGACGTACTTCTTCTTTTTCCAGTGCTTCTACTGCACACGCCACTGCCAAAAATGTTTTACCGGTACCGGCAGGGCCAATACCAAAATTAATATCATGAGTCAGAATATTTTTTAGATACTGCGCCTGATTGGGACTGCGTGCCTTAACCACGCCCCTGCGTGTACGCAGTGAAACAGTAAAGTCATCTTCCGGTGCTTCACTGGCACCTTCAGCATCTACTTCCTGTAAAAACAAATGCACAGAAGCAGGTGATAATGCATCCTTTTCACTTTCACTATACAAACCCTGCAATACTTCACCGGCCTGATCGATAGCATGCTGATCACCAACCACCTTAAACGTATTGCCTCGATTGTTAATTTCAACACCCAGACGCCGTTCTATCTGACGCAAGTGCTCATCAAACTGACCACACAGATTGGCCAGCCTCTGGTTATCAGCCGGCTCCAGTTGAAATTCTTTTACTTGTGTTGAAGTATTCAAATTAGTTTTGACTTGATGTCAGCTCCAGTTAACGACCTTACCTGCATTACCGATTAATTCACCACGCAGTGAGTTAGGCAAGGCATCGGTGATTCGCACATCAATAAACTCACCGACCAATGATTTATCACCAGGAAAATTTACAACCCGGCTATTGGCCGTACGTCCTGCCATTTCATTTTCATCCTTGCGTGATGTCCCTTCCACCAGAATACGTTGTGTTGTACCGACCATACGACGATTAATGCGCGCGGCAAATTCATTAATCCTTTGTTGCAAGATCTTGAGGCGTTTTTGTTTCATTTCAAGGGGAATGTCATCCACCATATCAGCCGCCGGCGTGCCGGGACGTGCGCTGTAGATAAAACTGAATGACTGATCAAATTCGATATCATCAATCAAATCCATGGTGGCCTGAAAATCGTCATCTGTTTCATTCGGGAAACCAATAATAAAATCAGAAGAAATACTGATGTCCGGTCTCGCTTCACGTAAACGACGAATAATGTCTTTGTATTCCTGTGCGGTGTGCTTACGCTTCATCATATCAAGAATACGATCCGAACCGCTTTGCACCGGCAAATGCAGGAAGCTGACCAGTTGTGGAACTTCACGATACACATCAATCAGACTATCTGACATTTCGATTGGATGTGATGTGGTATAACGAATGCGATCAATGCCTTCAATGACTGCAACATAACGAATCAGCAAGGCCAGATCGGCTATATCGCCATCATGCATAACACCACGATAGGCATTCACATTCTGACCTAATAAATTAACTTCGCGTACACCCTGTTTTGCCAATGCCACCACTTCGGCAATTACATCATCAAATGGACGACTGATTTCTTCACCACGTGTATAAGGTACAACACAGAAAGTACAATACTTGCTACAACCTTCCATTATGGAAACAAAAGCAGATGGACCATCTGCTTTCGGTTCAGGCAGATGATCAAATTTTTCAATCTCGGGGAAACTGATATCCACAACCGAATGACGCTGACGCTTCACTTCATTCAGCATTTCGGGCAGACGATGTAAAGTCTGTGGGCCAAACACGATATCGACATAAGGCGCGCGCTGACGAATGGCCTCACCTTCCTGACTCGCAACACAACCACCGACACCAATCACCACATCGGGACGTGCCTGCTTGAACTGGCGCCAGACACCAAGCAGCGAGAATACCTTTTCCTGTGCCTTTTCACGAATGGAGCACGTGTTGAGTAACAACACATCGGCTTCTTCCGGTGTGCTTGCCAGCTCCAGTTGGTGAGATACATTCAACGATTCCAGGATACGTGCAGAATCATATTCATTCATCTGGCAACCAAAGGTTTGTATATAAAGTTTTCCCGCCATGCTCTTCAAGGTTCAACAATGTCAAAAGGGCGCATAAATTACTACTTTTTCAGGAAATTTGCCACTTATCCACAGAATAAAAAAGGGGCAACCTTATGGTTACCCCCTTACTAACAACTTGTACTATATAGAGAAATTAGTCGTAACTGGGTTCAGCACTGATCTTATGGATACTTAGATCAGCCCCGTTATATTCCTCTTCCTGCGTCAAACGGATACCCGTCACTGCCTTGATACCTCCATAGACAAGGAAACCACCACCCAGTGCGATGCTGATACCCATGGTGGTCCCTATCAACTGTGGCATAAAGGCAACTCCACCCATGCCACCGAGCGCTTCCAGTCCAAAGATGCCAGCGGCCAAACCACCCCATGCACCACACAAACCATGCAAAGGCCATACACCCAACACATCATCAATTTTCCATTTGTTCTGTGCCAGTGTGAATGTCCAGACAAACAACGCACCGGCGATACTGCCCGTGACCAGCGCACCCATTGGATGCATAACATCGGAACCAGCACACACAGCAACCAATCCAGCCAAGGGTCCATTGTGAACAAAACCTGGATCGTTTTTACCGGCGACCAGTGCAGCCAGCACACCACCCACCATAGCCATAAGTGAATTCAATGCCACCAGTCCACTTACACCTTCAACCGTTTGTGCAGACATGACGTTAAAACCAAACCAGCCTACCGTCAAAATCCATGCACCTAATGCAAGGAATGGAATACTTGATGGTGGATGTGCATATACTTCACCATTTTTTCCATAACGCCCATGACGCGCACCGAGTAATAACACAGCCGCTAAACCAATCCAGCCACCAACTGCATGCACAACAACCGAGCCGGCAAAATCATGGAAACCAAACCCAAAGGTTTTTTCCAGCCATCCTTGAAAACCAAAATTACCGTTCCAGATAATGCCTTCAAAAAATGGATAAACGACTGCAACTATCAAGGCGCTGGCTATTAGCTGCGGTAGAAATTTTGCACGCTCGGCAATACCGCCCGAGATGATAGCCGGAATTGCAGCTGCAAAAGTTAACAGGAAAAAGAATTTAACCAGTTCATAACCGTTCTTTTCAGAAAGTGTTTGCGCACCTGACATAAAATCAATGCCGTAAGCAACGCCATAGCCAATAAAGAAATAGGCAATAGTTGAAATAGAAAAGTCAGTGATGATTTTAACCAGTGCATTGACCTGATTTTTTTTACGTACAGTACCTACTTCCAGAAAGGCAAAACCTGAATGCATAGCCAGCACCATAATGGCACCAAGTAGAATAAACAGAACATCACTGCCTGCCTTGAATGTTTCCATAATGTCTCTCCAGATAAATTCAAATGAACGATTCTGGAGCAGATAATGCAAGAACCGTTCCTGATTAATGGATTTACCTGAAATCAATACGTTATGTGATAATTTGGTGCGTTCTGGATTAAAAAACGCATTGGAATAGTGCGTGGCAATAAAAAAGGCACCAATCTGGTGCCTTTTTGCTAGTTATGAAATATGTACAGAATCAGTGCAGCTTATGCCGCGATGTCAGTTCATGTAAACGTAATGACATCTGAGCCAGTTCTTCACCACTAGCCGACATGGCCTTCACACTATCAGAGGCCTGATTGGCAACCTGACTGATATTAACAATATTTTTATTAATATCTTCTGCCACTGCACCCTGTTCTTCTGCTGCACTCGCAATCTGGGCATTCATGGTATTAATCATGGCAACTGCCCCGGCAATCATGGCCAGAGACTCTACCGCATTTTCCACCAGCTCCTCACTCTTATCCGACTGTTCTCTGCCTTTTTCCATGGCAGTCACTGCATTACTTGCACCATCCTGCAACCGTTCAATCATTCCCTGAATTTCCTGTGTTGATTCCTGGGTACGACTGGCCAGTGTACGCACTTCATCTGCCACGACAGCAAACCCGCGTCCCTGTTCGCCCGCACGTGCCGCTTCAATAGCCGCGTTTAAGGCGAGCAAGTTAGTTTGTTCGGCGATTCCACGAATCACATCCAGTACCGAACCAATCGCCTCACTGTCTGCCGCCAATGTAGCAACCGTACTACTGCTGCTTTGTATTTGATCAGACAATGCTGACATGGCACCCATGGCTTCAGTCACAACCACCTTGCCCTTATCGGCTTCGGCATCTGCTTCATGTGCAGATTCGGCTGCACTGGATGCACTCTTGGCAATCTCTTGTACTGTTGCCATCATTTCGTTCATCGCGGTGGCAACCTGATCAATATCGCCATGCTGTTGTTGTATTCCCTGACTGGTTTGTTCCATTAACAAGGAGGCCTGTTCAGATGCAGGGATAAGACGTTCTGTATAGTTGTTTGAAGAAATAATAAACCCTCTGGCGCGTGCTTCCAGCATTTTGATCGCCAATACGGGTTTCCATATTCTGTATGTTGAACCCAGATAAATGTATTGCATGAGGGCGTTATCTACGATTCTCATGCCTTCTCTTTCTGCTACCTGAACCTTACGACCAGCCAGAAGACTCAATCCATAAGTAGTGGCAACTGTAATCACAAAGGCACTGGCGACTTTGAGTATGCTCACTCCATCAAGCAGTGCCAATACCGCCAATACCACCATGACTGTAGTAATACCTGCCACCATCTGGGTAAGAATAGGTAAATCAAATCGGGTATCGATAGCAGGCTTGCCTGCATTGATGCGTTGGTATGTTTTTTCTGCGCGCTTGACTACTTCAGGATCTGCCTTTGTCCGTATTGATTCATAACCGGTAACCTTGCCATTCTCGAACATGGGACTGACATAGGCATCCACCCAATAGTAATCACCATTTTTGCAACGGTTCTTGACGGTACCCATCCATGGTTCACCGGCCTTTAACGTATTCCACATATCCTCAAATGCCGCTGGCGGCATATCAGGATGGCGTACTATATTATGGTTCTTGCCAATAAGTTCATCTTCAGTAAAACCACTGATCTTGGTAAACGTTTCATTGACGCGGGTAATGATCCCTTTGGCATCAGTCGCAGAAATAATGTAATCATTATCTGCTAATTTAGCTTCGTTATCGGTAACTGGTAGATTCTGTTTCATTGACTTCTTATCCCCAAAATTTTTCATTTCACAGTAACGGGTAATTCGATGGAGTAAAATTCCTTGAATTTTGAATTGCTCCATTCCCCAATCTGTTTCCAGACTATGCAATTACCTGAATACCGCCCTAAAAATCTGGCATTTGCACTGATATATGGCGGCAAATCTGGCCAAAACTTAAGAAAACTGGACTTGCCGTCAATAAGTGAAAGCCATGCACAAAAGTATGTCTCCATAAGCAGGTATCCCTATGATTAACAAGGTCAAATCAAATCAGGCTGATTATAAAATCCCGTTTACAGACAGGCTTGCCAGCTTCTGTGAAACCCATGATAATCAAAAGGTAGACTTTTATTGGCTCCAAGAAGAGGATTATCACCATGTCCCTGACCACAGAAAATATATATGACAGCCTCAGAAAAGTGATGGATCCTGAGCTTGACCACAACGTAGTTGAGCTGGGATTGATTCAGGATGTAGAAATCGATGAGGGTGAAGTCTATATCGATCTCCAGTTAACCAGCCCTCACTGTCCTTTTGCCAATGAAATCATTCAACGCGTTACTAAAGCTGTGATGAGTGTTGATGGTGTTAAGGATGTCTCGATTGAATGTCCATGTCAGGGCGACGACTAGATTACTTTCAGCAACTTTCTGAACCCAAAAACCTTAGTTATATTACTGTCTTAAACCCATTCCCCCAATAAGTCTGTATTAATATCTCGCCAGATTTACCGTAACCTAGTACATGGATACACTACTGGAACAGATATGATTAATGATCCCGTTATACTCGTTGTAGATGATGATGCTCTGGTACTTGAAGCATTAGGTATTGGCCTGCGTGCGGCTGGTTATCGAGTATCAATGGCTATTTCTGGTAAAGAGGCCATAGAAAGCTGTCGTAGCAAAAACAAACCGGATCTGGCAATTCTGGATATTAATATGCCGGACATGTCGGGTATTGAAGTCGCTAACCAGATTAAGGAGATGAATATTCCTTTCCTGTTTTTGTCTGCCTCCAATGACAAGGATATTGTTAAGCAGGCGGTTGCTGCTGGTGCACTGGGTTATATGGTTAAACCCTTTGGTGCACAACAGATTGTGCCGGCCATTGAAGCCGCGCTGGAACGGGCACATGATATTCAGAAACTGAAGGATGGTGAAAACCACCTTAACAAGGCACTGGCCTCAGGGCGTGAAACCAGTGTTGCAGTTGGATTGATTATGGAACGTTTCCGTTTAGGCGAAGAAGAAGCATTTGAAATTTTGCGTACCAGTGCGCGTAATCAACGTTGTTCGATTGGTGAAATGGCGAATGAAATTGTTTCTTCAATCATGTCAATCAATAGATTGGTAAAACGCGCATAGTAAATGATATATTAAACCATCCGTGACAAGTGCCAAAACCCCGCACCCTGTCACTTTAATTTCCTTGTAAATCAAGTTTGGCCGAACCCCCGCCTCTTTGTAAAAACAGGTTGTTGTTATTTATTTTTAACAAAGCGGAGTTAATTTATGAATCTTGAAAATGATGTTACCCAGGAAATAGCCAAGTCATTGACCGGAGAAATTATGGACCATGTCTATGCCGGCATTATTGTCACCGACTTGCATGGTGAAATTCTGGTGTTCAATCAGGCGGCAGAACAAATTTTTGGTTTCAGTAAACATGAAGCCATTGGTCGCAACATTTCAGTATTTGTCAAAAAGAAACAGAATCCGGAATGCAGCAATGTCATGAAACAATTTTCTGCTGACGCTCCCGAACCCACAGGTTGCCAAGTATGTAATGCCAATGGCGTAAACAGAAACGGCGTTCATATTCCATTACACGTTACCATCAGCCCGATGAGTTTTGATAACAAGATTATGTTTATCAGTGCCCCGGAGGTAGTAAAACCACCCATCGGGATTCATTAGTGTGGAGGGGAAATGGTGGCTATGGGTGGACTTGAACCACCGACCCCAGCATTATGAATGCTGTGCTCTAACCAGCTGAGCTACATAGCCGTAAACTTTGATATTTGCCCAGATGGGCAAAAAAGAGGCGCAATTTTAAGGCCTGCCCCCGAAGATGTCCAGAAATCACCTAAACTACTGACCCGTAAGGGCGAATCTACTTGCTGAGGCTGAGGGATTTTGTTCTATGACAAGGCGCAGGAGCTATGAATTGCGCAATTTTGAACATGGATGTTCTTATGCCGCGGAGCACATGGATGTGCGAAAGCGGCTTACAATCCTTTAAATCATGGCAATGAATAATGAACTGCAACGCAGTCATAGGACAAAAGAGCCAGTCTCAGACATTGAATCTAAAGTGCATGACATCCCCGTCCTGCACGATATAGTCTTTCCCTTCTAATCTGAGCTTCCCCGCCTCTTTGGCACCCGCCTCACCGTTATATTCTACAAAGTCATCGTAGGAGGTGACTTCGGCGCGGATAAAACCTTTCTGGAAATCGGTGTGGATGACACCAGCCGCCTCAGGCGCGGTTGCACGCACCTTGACTGTCCAGGCACGTACTTCCTTCACGCCGGCGGTAAAGTAGGTTTGTAATCCAAGCAGGGTGTGCCCGGCACGAATCACGCGATCCAGTCCTGGTTCTTCCAGTCCCATTTCAGACAGGAATTCTTGTTTTTCTTCTTCATCCAGTTCTACCATCTCGGCTTCGATAGCCGCACAGATAGATACAACAGGTGCATTTTCATCGGCCACTGCCTGTTTTAATGCATCCAGCATAGGATTGTTTTCAAAACCATCTTCAGCCACATTGGCAATGTACATAGTTGGTTTGATCGTGAGTAAAAATAATTCACGTATCATTAATTTTTGATCGGCATCCAGATCCATACTGCGCGCTGGTTTACCTTCATCCAGATGGGCTTTGATTTTTTCAAGCAGGGCCAATTTTACCTTGGCTTCCTTGTCACCCGACTTGGTCTGTTTTGCCGTTTTAGTAATGGCCTTTTCCACACTATCGAGATCGGCGAGTGCCAGTTCGGTATTGATTACTTCCATGTCATCAATCGGACTGACCTTGCCCGCAACATGAATGACATCATCATTTTCAAAGCAACGCACGACATGTGTAATCGCATCGGTCTCACGAATATTAGCCAGAAACTGGTTGCCCAGACCTTCACCTTTGGAAGCACCGGCTACCAGACCAGCGATATCAACAAACTCCATTGTCGTTGGAATCACCTTTTCCGGTTTAACAATATCAGCAAGCTTGTCCAGGCGCGAATCCGGCACCTGCACAATACCGACATTGGGATCGATGGTACAAAACGGATAGTTCTCCGCCTGAATCTCGGCCTTGGTCAGTGCGTTAAAGAGAGTGGATTTACCGACATTGGGTAATCCAACGATGCCACATTTAAAACCCATAATAATTTAATTCTTAATTTTGAATGATTAATGTTTAATTATCTGTGATTAATTTTTGCTATGCAGTTCTTGCATCGCATCCTGGAAATTACCGCTAACAACATCCTGCATTACATCCAGTGCATCACGAATAGAAGAATCGATCATATCTTTTTCAGAACGCGGTGGCTTGTTAAGTACATAACCACTAACTGCATCGCTGGTACCGGGATGTCCAACACCGATACGAAAACGATAAAAATCCTTTTTGCCAATACTTGCGATGATGTCACGCAATCCATTATGTCCACCATGGCCACCACCTTGCTTCAGGCGCGATACCCCTGGTGGAAGATCTATTTCGTCATGCACGACAAGAATAGAGCTTGATGGAATCTTGTAAAAATTGGCCAGTGCTGCCACCGCCTGACCACTACGATTCATATAAGTGTCCGGTTTTAATAACCAGCAGGCATGACCGTTGATGTTCGCCTTGCAAACATCACCATTAAATTTGTTCTCGTGCTTGAAACTGGCTCCGGAACTGGAGGCCAATTCATCAACTAACCAAAACCCGGCATTGTGACGGGTATCATCGTGTTCTCTGCCGGGGTTACCCAGCCCCACGATAAGTACAATACCCGTTTGCAATGCCTTGTCCGGTTATACGTCTTTTGATTAATCCTTGGACTCGCCTTCAGCTGGCTTTTCAGCACCGGCTTCTGGTGCTGCTTCACCCTCGGCACCCGCTTCTGCTTCCGGTGCTTCTTCAACTTCCTTGGCTGCGCGTGGCAAGTGAACACTGACAATGGCATGGTCATGTTCTTCACCTTGAGCCAGTTCAGGAATCTCAACACCATCAGCCAGTTTAAGCTGTGACAAGTGAATAGATTCATTCAGACCCAGATTGGAAATATCAACCTCGATAAATTCAGGCAAGTCTTTTGGAAAACAGGAAACTTCAACATCATTTCTCAGATGAGAAACAATACCGCCATCAGTCTTAACACCTGGTGCAACATCTGCACCGACAAAGTGTAAAGGTACATTCATGTGAATCTTTTCAGTGGCACTTACACGCTGGAAATCTGCATGCAAAATTCTGGGCTTGCCGGGATTACGTTGCAGATCACGCAAAATAACCTGTTCAGCTTTACCGTCAACCTTCAGATCAAGAATGTGCGAGTAGAATGCTTCATTCTCAAGTGCATGCATCATTTCGTTATGCTGCATAGTGAGTGAAACCGCGTCCTTACCAGCACCATAAACAATTGCTGGTATCTTATCTTCATGACGCAGGCGGCGGCTCGCTCCTTTCCCCACATCTTTACGCGATTCCGCGTTTAGTTCAAAACTAATAGCCATGTTACTTCTCCTTACTTCAAATTAATCACCTTGATATAAAGGTGATATACACAACCTCTCCCGCGACCAGGAAAGGCAATTAAAACTAATCCATAAACAACGAGCTGACTGATTCCGAATTATTAATACGGCGCATACTTTCAGCCAGCATTTCCGCCACACTTAACTGGCGAATACGATCACAATTCTTTGCTTCGTCCCGTAATGGAATGGTATCTGTTACCACCAGCTCATCCAGCACAGAGCCTTCAATATTTGATACTGCCTTACCGGACAATACCGGGTGCGTACAATAGGCCACAACTTTTGATGCACCATTTTCCTTCAATGCGCGTGCCGCTTCACAAAGCGTACCGGCTGTATCAACCAAATCATCGATAACAACACAAATCTTGCCTTTCACGTCACCAATAATATTCATCACCTTGGCTTCGTTAGGGCGTGGACGACGTTTATCAATAATTGCCAGATCGGCATCATCCAGTCGTTTCGCCAATGCACGTGCACGTACAACACCACCCACATCCGGGGAAACCACGATGACATCTTTCATCGAATACTGCTTCCATACATCACCCAACAACACGGGTGAGGCATACACATTGTCTACCGGCACATCAAAAAATCCCTGAATTTGATCGGCATGTAAATCCACGGTCAAAACACGATCTACACCAACTGAACCAATCATTTTCGCCACAACCTTGGCCGTAATCGGCACACGTGCTGAACGCGGACGTCTATCCTGCCGTGAATAACCCAAATACGGGATCACGGTTGTAATGGTACTGGCTGATGCACGACGCATGGCATCTACCATTACCAATAATTCCATTAGATTGTCATTGGTCGGTGCACAAGTTGGCTGTACGATAAAAATGTCCTTGCCGCGCACATTTTCCATCACCTCGACCATGACCTCGCCATCACTGAAGCGACCCAGCGTCACCTTGCCCATTGGTATTTGCAGGTAACCTGAAATATCCTGCGCCAGGCGGGGGTTAGCATTACCCGTAAACACAATCATGTTGCCGTCAGACACGTTGTTACACTCCGTTCAGTGTTGGTGTTTAAATCTTGAGTTTTCGTCGATGACTGAATACTTAAGATTCTGTATTACTCTTATATGGCTGGGGTGCCAGGATTACTCCGGGCGTCCTGCCCTCCACCCTTCGGGTCACCGCTTCGCGGTGTTCAAATTCGCTCCCTGCGAATTTGTCGAACCTTGAGGTTCAAATCCTGCCACCCATTAAGCACTGAGTCTTCGATAGCTAAATACTTATCATCGAAATACTCAACACCATTTAAGTATGGCTGGGGTGCCAGGATTCGAACCTGGGAATGCGGAGATCAAAACCCCGTGCCTTACCACTTGGCGACACCCCAATAATCACAATTAAATCATCGTGTTAATCGAACAGGGGAGAACTGTTTTTCCCCTTCGCGACCACCCCTTGCCAACCGGATGGTATCTCTCGCAAGATGTCCTGCGCACTCTGCTCGTCAGGAAAAGCGGCAAACACGCTACTACCGGTTCCTGACATCCTCGCTGGAGCATATTGTGAGAGCCATGTTAATGCATCAGCGACCTGTGGATAACGCTCACAAACCACTGACTCACAGACATTAATTCCCTGCCCCGCGAGAAAGTCGCGTATTGTGAGGGGAGGACAATCCCGTGTCAAATCAGCGGCCTTGAAAATCTCGGGTGTCGGCACCTGACAAGGCGGAATAATAACCACATACCATAGCTCTGGTGGCGAAATTGGCTCAAATTGCTCCCCTACCCCCTCGGCCCAAGCCGCCTGACCATAAATGAAAATAGGGATATCGGCTCCCAGCGTCAGTCCCAGCTCAGCCAGTTTTTCCTGTGACCATCCCAACCCCCAAAGCTGATTCAGGGCCACTAGCGTCGTAGCGGCATCGGAACTGCCCCCTCCAAGCCCGGCCCCCATCGGAATACGCTTGTCGAGCTCGATATCCACGCCTTGGCTAATTCCAGCCTTTTCCTGCAGAAGTTGGGCGGCACGCACCACCAGGTCAGATTCGGGAGCAACATCGGCCGGTCCGGTAATTCTATTAATCACACCATCTTCACGCACCTGAAAACGGAGCTCATCACAGAAATCAATAAACTGGAAAACGGTCTGCAACAGGTGATAACCATCCTCACGCTGTTCTGTGATATGCAAAAACAAATTGAGTTTGGCAGGGGCCTGCCATGATTTTATTGAGGTGTTGCTTGTCATCAATATCAATGCTGTCCGGGGTTAGAGACACCCTATTATAGCGGTTCCAGACAATGTGATCAGAACGAAATGATGGTTAGTTAATTTCCCAGCTATCTATTACCACTTTCACTTTTAACTCACCCGTATTCATGAATACCTTGCCCGGCAAAACAAGATTTTTGACGCGCTGATAGCGCATGAATTCAATCAGCCAATCGGATTGAGTCAGCTCTGCCAGATGCCCACTTGGGTTCAGTTTTTGAGTTCTGGGACTACTCGGCTGCGGTAATCCACGCGCCCAGAAACGCATACCTTCCAGTGGTACACGCCAGCCGGTGTGGCGTTTCAGTAATTCTTCTGCTGTGCTGGCCTGAAACACCTTACCTTCATCTGAACGCAAGGTGACACCTTCACTATTTCCCTGAATACGCGCTCCACCCTGTCCAAACGGCGCAATAATATTAATGGTGTAATTAGCCGGCTGCTCAATCCACTGCAAAGTGGCATGCCATGAATCAGATTCATTCGAAACCACAATGCGTCCGGTCATTTTCCATGAATCAAGTTTTGAGAGTTGCCCCTGATTCTGAAACCATGCCGCATCAATATCATTAACCGGAGGTAAGGCAGGAATATTTGAGCAAGCCGATATAAAAAGGGCTATGAAGAAAAGAAAAAGATTTTTCACTTATCGAATCGTTTGATTACTTCTAGTAACAATTTATCATCCGGTGCCTTTTGCAATGCACTGTCCCATATCTCACGTGCGCCGGTTTGATCCCCCTTGACCCACAAGACCTCTCCCAGATGAGCCGCAACTTCTGTATCCCAACGCAAGTTCATGGCACGTTGCAGGTATTTCACTGCCTCATCATAATTACCCATACGGTAATAAACCCATCCCATACTATCAAGAATAAAATAGGAAGCAGGATCCAGTTCCAATGCACGCTTAACGTAATTTAATGCCTCTGTATAACGTGTTGTGCGATCAGCCAGCGTATAACCCAGTGCATTCAGGGCCTGTGAATTATCAGGATCACGCGTCAGAATTTGTCCTAAATCCTTTTCCAGTAATTCAATTTGACCCATTTTCTCTGCCAACATGGCACGAGCATAGAGCAAATTATTATTATCCGGCGTTTTGGTTATTGCAGAAGTTAAGACCGTCATGGCTTCTGCATAACGTTCCACATTTGACAACATTTCAGCTTCAACAATATAAAGGCGTACTTGATCTTTGGCTTGTTTTGTTTCGATAGTACGCAAATAACTTAATGCACTGTCTAAACCTTCTTTTTTGATCACCAGATAACTGATGCGAATCCGGGCATTAAAATTATTCGGCTGTTCTTCAGTAATATGCGAGTAATAAGTAATAGCCATATCAGGCTCTTGCTGGCGCTCTGCAATCTGTCCTAGATAAAAATAAACATCACTGCCTTTTTCATTATCATTTGCCAGTTGCAGGAAATATTCTTTGGCTTCATCCAGACGATCTATCTGCAATGAAAGTGCCGCCAGGGTATAAACAATATCCTCATTGTCAGGTATATGCTCTACCAACCATTTGAACTGCTCAAACGCCTGTTCCAGCTGATTCAAATCAACCAGTAAACGACCATAAGACAACCTCAATACAACATTATCTGAATTGTCATCAACTGCTTCTGCCAGATAGAGTCGTGCCGTCACTTTCTGTCCGTTTTCAACATAAATACGTGCCCGAATTACAATGGCATCCACCCACCCAGGTCTCAGCACCAGCACCTTATCAATGGTCTGCTCTGCCAGTTCCAGTTTTTTGGCATGTAATGCCAGAAAACCGTAGGCATATAATGCATCTGCATTATCTTTACGAGTCTCCAGTAATTTTTCCATTGCTTTAAGAGCCGCATTTTTATCTTTCTGTTTACTCAACAGATTGCTGATCATCAATAAACGCTTGGCCGTTTCACCATCCTTGAATGTGAGCAGTTTTTCCAGATGTGGAATTGCCCCCATGGGATCACCCTGGCGCATATAGAGTCCACTCAATACCTGATGTCCCTTAAGATTTTCCGGATCAGCTTCTACCCAGATACGAGCCGCCTTGAGTGCCTCATCCTGACGTTGTGAATAAATGGCAATACGGGTGGCACGTTCGGCAATACGTGGATCACGGGTTTCCACAGCAGCCTGAAGATAGTGGCGTACCGACAAGGATAATTCCCCACGTTGACCAGCCATTTCTCCTACCAACAAGTCATAGAGAGTATCACCGGTCAGGGGAACCAAAGGCAGCGTGGCCTGAGATTCCTGTTTGGGAGACCCGCTCTGTTCAATAGTCAGTTTTTTATCATTTTGAGATGCCATCATGGCACAGCCACTGAACTGGACTGCCACCACGATCAGGGCTAATATGTGGGAAATTTGTCTCATAATTAACATGTTAGCTGAATAAGCACCTTTGTATCTATAGAGTATCTACAGAAAAACGACCTTTCTCTTTATATCATGCGATTTCTTTAGCTATTTTCAAGTAAAAACCGGAAAATACGTAAAAATTACGTTCTTTTCTTGCTTATCGTCGTCCCAGACGCAATTATTTAACTGTATTTTGTAATTTTTTGAACTCTATAACCAGCTATATCAGGCACTTTATATGTCACTACTGGCCTTTAGTATTAACCACAATACCGCCCCTGTAGAAATACGGGAAAAGGTCTCTTTTGTTCCGGAAAAAATGGATCAGGCACTGAATACCTTACGTGACTGTCCAGATGTGAATGAGGCCGCCATTCTGTCAACCTGTAACCGTACTGAAGTCTATTGCGAGATCGATAACAGCAATAAGGATGCTGTTGTGAAATGGTTCAGCCGGTATCACCAGATTGATGAACGCGAGATTGAACCCTATGTATTCCTGCACCCTGATCAGGAAGCGGTACGCCATGTATTGCGCGTAGCCTGCGGACTGGATTCCATGGTACTGGGTGAACCCCAGATTCTGGGACAACTCAAGGATGCCTATTCCATTGCCAGCAAGGCTGGCACACTGGGTATCTTCCTAAACCGACTGTTTCAATATTCTTTTTCTGTTGCCAAACGTATACGCACTAATACCGCCATCGGTGGTAGTCCGGTATCAGTTGCCTTTGCCGCCGTTAGTCTGGCTA
>DAOVJZ010000082.1 GCA_030632035.1 Granulosicoccaceae bacterium
CGAACTGATTATCCCGGTTCCCCTGCATTCCACACGCCTGCGTCAGCGAGGATTCAACCAGGCACTGGAGTTGGCTCGACCTTTATCCCAACAGTTTTCTATTCCGATGGACTCCAAAAGTTGCCAACGCAGGGTGCCGACGGTGCCACAATCAAGTCTTTCTGGCAAAAAACGCGCCAGCAACCTGAAAAATGTGTTCCATATAAAGAAACCCGTATCTGCCAAACATGTTGTAATTGTGGATGATGTCATGACCACCGGTCACACCATTGAGGAAGTCGCAAAAACCTTACGTACATCAGGTGTTGAGCAAATTGATGTCTGGTTATGCGGTCGAACGGCTAAATAATACTAAAGAAAAGTGATCAACCGTCGAAAATGTGAGAAAGGGATCACAATAATTCATCTATAAATGTTGGAAGATGATCCCGTAAGGCAACGTGGGGAGAACATTATGCCTGTCATATCAAAGAGCATTTCGGTTGTTTCCAATCTATACTTTGTAGAACCAGCCACATATTGAGGTGTCACAGTCATATGTCTGAAGACGCCATAAAAGAAACCCGCCTGCTTAAACAGCATTTGCGTGACCTTGTTGACCAGGCGCGTAAAAATGAAGAAAAGATGCGCCGCTTTCAGGCCATTGAATTACAGCTCATCAGTGCCTCCAATATGCTGGAGCTGATCGAAACTATCCTGTACGACTATCGTGAAGCCTTTCATCTTGATGCACTCACATTGATGCTGCTCGATCCGACCAATGAATTTGAGCGTATCCTGAAAGATGATAATACCAATCCAGAAGAACACCCCAACCTATTATTTTCCATAAGTCCGGAAGAAATACAGCTACTGGATAGTCTTTCCATATTCCCGACATTGGGACGCTATAAAAAGCGTACACACACTATTTTGTTCCCAAATGCGCATCCACGCCCGGAAACGATTGCCATTCTGCCGCTGGTGCGTCATGGCAAGCTGATTGGCTGTATGAATCTGGGCAGTTACCAATCGGATCGGTTTGAAAATGGCAGCGCAACGGATTTTCTGGAACGCATTGCGGCTATCGTGGCTATCTCACTGGAAAATACATTGAACAGTGAAAGACTAAAACGCACCGGTCTGACTGATCCATTGACCCGAATTAATAACCGGCGCTTTTTTGATCAACGACTCGGGGAAGAAGTCAGTCGTGCTCACCGAAATGCCGAACCTTTGTCTTGCCTGTTTTTCGATATTGATTACTTCAAGAGGATCAATGACAACTACGGCCATCAAGCCGGTGATCAAGTATTGGCCGAGGTCGCCTCCCTGATTGCCATACAAATGCGTACCAGTGATGTGCTGGCACGTTATGGTGGTGAAGAATTCTCGGCCTTACTCTCCGATACAGACGTTGGCAAAGCCATGGAAATTGCGGAACGTATTCGACAAAATATTGAAGAACATCCATTTAAGATTGATCAGCACACCACTATCAATATCACCCTGTCTATTGGTGTTTCTACCTTGATCCCGGATGGTGACCAAAGTGGATTAAAGACCTATGCCTCCTGGCTGGTAGGTTATGCCGATCGTGCCCTGTTGCAGGCCAAGGAAACCGGTCGTAATCAGGTCAAATGTGCAGGCATTATCCATGCCAGTACCGAAGAGCAATTCCAGGGTGTTGTACTACCCAGCATGCAACTGGAATCAAGTAACTAACCTGCCCTTTAAATAACATCAACTTAGCTCATTTTCATGCTATCTGATCTCACCAGATCGATAGAAGTGCTTGTCTTTCAGTAAAACTAATCAATATTCCCAATATGGTTATGCACAGGGTGTAAAGATAGGCCGTAATGCTCATGAAAAGTCTCACGAAAGACCACTATAAAACTGTAAAAATAATATAACTTATTGAAGTTAATTGGTTTTATTCCCGAGTCTATTTTGTCACCAATCTGACATTTATTAACCAATCCTGCAGAAAGAGATATGATCAAAACCATTCATCCACAGAGTTATCCACAGATTTTGTGGATAACATTTCGATTTTATTACAATCGATCACCTGGCTTGGGAGTCTAGCCAATACAATGTGATAGAGTGATGCCATGCTAACGAAAGCCACTGTCTTACAAGTTGCGGTGCCCACCCCTGTTTACCGAACCTTTGATTACCTACCGCCCAAGAACTGCAAAACAACATCCCTTGTTCCCGGTATGCGACTGCGTATCCCATTTGGCCGCTCACGTCTGGTCGGCATATTAATAAGTATTGAAAATAACAGCCGTATTGAATCGTCACGATTAAAAAGAGTCATTGAAGTACTGGATGATGAGCCCCTGTTACCAGCCAATCTCATGCAATTACTGGGCTGGATCAGTCGCTACTATCATTGCCCACCCGGCGAATGTTACAGCGCCGCCCTGCCTACGCTTTTACGTAAAGGCAAACCTGCTATCGCAAAAGGGGAAGCTTTCTGGCTCCTGACAGCTAATGGGCTGGAGGCTGATCCGAACACATTAAAACGTGCACCACGCCAACAGGAATTGTTGCAATTCCTGAGTAAACAACCTGAAGGCGTAAATCGTGAACAGCTGGAGTCATATTCTGCTAACTGGCAAAATGCCATGCGCGAGCTAATTAAAAAAGGCTGGGCAAACACTGAAGACAGAACCCGTACGGTTAATGAGCCCATTGCCGAAAAAATACCCGGCCCAAAACTGAATGATGCCCAACAAGCAGCGGTAGACACCGTTAGCCTGCAACATGAACACTTCCAGCCTTTTTTACTGGATGGCGTGACCGGCAGTGGTAAAACCGAAGTCTATTTAAATATTATTCGTTCTTTCATTGAGCGGGGAGAACAGGCACTGGTATTGGTGCCCGAGATCGGTCTCACACCTCAACTACTGGAAAGGTTTCGTCAACGCCTGCAAGTACCGGTCGCTGTCTTGCACTCTGGTCTTTCCGATCAGGAACGACTGGCCGCATGGCTCATGGCAAGCAGTGGACAGACACCCGTGGTTATTGGCACTCGCTCTGCCGTTTTCACGCCACTAGCCAGACCTGGCATTATTATTATCGATGAAGAACACGATATTTCCCTGAAACAACTGGAAGGATTTCGTTATCACGCACGCGATGTAGCTGTCATGCGTGCACGCCAACTCAATATTCCAGTAGTACTCGGTACAGCAACACCGTCACTGGAAAGTCTTTTCAATGTTCAGCAAAATAAATACCAACACCTTATTCTGCCCGAACGTGCCGGCACGGCAAGCCACCCTGAACTAAAAGTGGTCGATTTGCGCAGGATACCCATGCCGGATCGTATTTCTCCCACGCTGGCCACCGGGATTAAGCAACGACTAAAGAACAAGGAACAGGTGTTACTGTTTCTTAACCGACGTGGTTTTGCACCCACATTGATCTGTCACGATTGTGGCTGGACCGCAGATTGTGAACGTTGCAATACCCACATGACACTGCACCGGCGTAAAAATAAACTGCGTTGTCATCATTGTGGTGTCGAACGTGCCGTTCCCCAACAATGTCCTTCTTGTCAGGCTGAAGATTTACAAACACTCGGGCAGGGAACCGAACGTATTGAGGATGCACTGAAAGAGCGTTTTCCAGATGCCCGTGTTTTACGTATTGATCGCGACAGTACCCGGCGCAAGGGCAGTCTGCAAACCATGCTGGATCAAATTCATGATGGCAAGGTAGATATTCTGGTCGGCACCCAAATGCTGGCCAAGGGTCATGATTTTCCTAATGTGACATTGGTCGGCATACTCGATATGGATCAAGGCTTGATGAGTGCCGACTTCCGCGCCAGTGAACGCATGGCACAATTACTGGTGCAAGTGGCCGGTCGTGCCGGTCGTGCTGAAAAACCGGGTGAAGTATTGATCCAGACACACTACCCGGATCATCCCTTGCTCCAGACTTTACTTAAACATGGTTACCCCGCATTTGCTGAGGCCGCTTTGAAAGAACGGCAAGAGAGTGGCCTGCCACCCTATTCAGCCATGACCCTGTTACGTGCCGAATCCGTCAATGAAAAAGAACCCATGGGCTTTTTATCCGATGCGCGCAAAAATGCCGAGCAACTGACAGGTAACAATGTCTTTATTCTGGGGCCAGTACCGGCTCCAATGGAAAAACGCGCTGGTCGTTTTCGGGCACAATTATTAGTTCAGGCAGATCAACGCACTCACCTGCAACAGCTACTTGGCAACTGGGTTCAATCTATTGAATCACTCAAATCAGCACGTAAGGTGAGGTGGTCAATAGACGTGGATCCAATGGAAACCTATTAATGAAAAAGTTTCTAATGCTCCCATATTGCGTTAAAAATAAGCTCAAAATGCTCACTTACTAGCGTGTAAGCTCCGCTTTTTCACTTATTTTTGCCTTATCTGGAAACATTAGAACTCTTTTTCACGACTTCGCTAAACCTCTGTAACTAATGATGTTAAAATGCGCACCAATTAATTGTTCCCAATACACGTTATTTAAGCGATTTTTTCTATGAAGCACCAAATCAAATCTCTTGTCAGTCAGGCAGTCGATGCCATTAAACAGGCCGGAATACTCGATGACAGTATTCAGCCTAATGTGCAGATCGAGCATGCACGTGACAAACAGCATGGCGATTATGCCTGTAACATTGCCATGATGCTGGCCAAACAGGCCAAACGTAAACCACGTGATCTGGCTGAAGAAATTATTAAACATTTACCGACTTCCGCACTGGTTGATAAAACCGAAATTGCCGGTCCCGGTTTTATTAATTTTTACATGAGTGCCAATGCATTCCATTCCGTTGTAACAGACGCACTGGAACAAAAACAATCTTTTGGTCGCAGTGATATTGGCAAAGGTAAAAAAATTCAGGTTGAATTTGTTTCAGCCAATCCAACTGGCCCCCTGCATGTCGGCCATGGTCGTGGAGCCGCTTACGGTGCAACCGTTTCCAATCTGCTGGAAGCTGCGGGTTATAACGTGCATCGTGAATACTATGTTAATGATGCCGGACGCCAGATGGATATTCTTGGTACCAGTATCTGGTTGCGTTATCTCGATCTGTGCGGTGAAACTATTGTCTTTCCCAAAAATGGTTATCAAGGTGATTACATCTGGGACTTTGCCGCCAATCTGCATCGTGACAACAGTGACAAGTTTCGTCGTCCAGCAGAAAAAGTATTCGAAGGTGTGCCAGCCGATGAAGGTGAAGATGATGGTGAAGATGATGGTGACAAAGAGGCACACATTGACGGGCTGATAAAAAATGCACGCTCACTGTTAGGTGAAACCGATTACAACACCGTTTTTGAAGAAGGGCTGAATCGTATCCTTGATGACATTCGTCAGGATCTGGAAGAATTCGGTGTGACCTATGATGACTGGTTTTCAGAAAGAACACTGTTCACCAATGGTTCAGTTGATACTGCGATAAAACGCTTGCAAGATGCCAATCATGCCTATGAAAAAAACGGTGCTATCTGGTTCCGTTCTTCTGAATTTGGTGATGAAAAAGATCGTGTGCTGGTGCGTGATAATGGCATCAAGACCTATTTTGCTTCCGACATTGCCTATCACATGGATAAACTGGAACGCGGTTATGATCGTGTCATCGATGTATGGGGTGCCGATCACCACGGTTATGTGCCACGCGTAAAAGCGGCATTAAAAGCCATTGGTGATGATCCGGATAAGCTCGATGTATTACTGGTGCAATTTGCTGTGTTATATCGCGGTGGCGAAAAAGCACAAATGTCTACTCGCAGTGGTGAGTTTGTCACCTTACGTGAACTGCGTGATGAAGTTGGTAATGATGCCGCGCGTTTCTTTTATGTGATGCACAAATGTGAACAACACATGGACTTTGATCTGGATCTGGCCAAGTCACGTTCCAATGATAATCCGGTGTACTACGTGCAATATGCGCATGCACGCATTTGCAGTGTATGGCGTCAAATGGAAGAAAAAGGTTTTACCTTTGATGAAACTGCTGGACGTAATGCACTGGATAAGCTCATCGAGCAACATGAACAGGATTTGATGAACAGCCTGTCACGCTATCCGGAAATTATAGAGACATCGGCAACCAGTCATGAACCACATCAGATTGCCTATTACCTGCGTGATCTGGCGAACCATCTACATACCTACTACAATGCACATCAGTTTTTAGTCGATGATGCTGATGTGCGTAATGCACGTCTTGTTTTAATTTCTGCTGTTAGACAAACACTACAAAACGGACTTGAACTGCTTGGCGTTTCAGCTCCGGAGTCCATGTAAATATGTCACGTGATTATGTAAAGAGCAGTAGCAAAAAAACCAAGCGCTCTTCCAAAAGCAAACCCCAACCAAAACAAATAAAACGCCTGCCCTGGTTTATTTTCGGATTGTTAACCGGTCTTTCCTTTATTTTTGGCAATACCATGAAAGACTGGGTTAATGAAATTTTAAAGGAAACTGCGCCATCGCTTGTCAAAAAAATACCTGGTAAAAAGACACAACAGAAAAAGACAGATGTGAAGTTTGACTTTTATACTATCCTGCCTGAAATGGAGGTCGTTGTCCCGGACAGGAAAACAGCCACTATTACTGACAAAAGCCTGCCACAAGTTGAGCAACCGGGAACCTATGTATTACAAACCGGTTCTTTCAAGAAAATAAAAGATGCGGACAAGTTAAAGGCCAAACTGGCACTATTGGGTTTTAGTCCATCAATACAAACTGTCACGATTAATAATAAAGACACCTGGCATCGGGTACGGGTTGGGCCTTTTGATAATCTAGCCAA
>DAOVJZ010000065.1 GCA_030632035.1 Granulosicoccaceae bacterium
ACATCTTTTAAAATATTAAGGAAGGGATCGATGTGTGTTAAATCTTTAAACGGGAAACCAGTACCGAGTAATGCGTTTTCATATTTGTTAACTTTTGATACACGAATACGTCGATCATTCAGCAATGCACCGGAACCCCGTGTTGCAGTGAACAATTCTTCACTGACCGGGTTGTAAACTACGGCCTGTTCCAGCTTGCCTTTGTGCTTGAGGGCGATGGAAACGGCAAATTGTGGAAAACCGTGCAGAAAATTGGTTGTGCCGTCGAGTGGGTCGATAATCCACTGGTATTCATCACTACCGGACAGCCCGCTTTCTTCGGCCAGAAAGCCATGATCCGGGTAGGCCTTGCGGATAGTCTCGATGATTTCCTGTTCGGCCTGCCGATCCACTTCAGTGACGAAATCACGGCTGGATTTGGTCTCGATGGTCAGGGTATCCAGACGATCCAGCGAACGCATGATAATGGTACCGGCGCTACGGGCGGCTCGTATGGCAATGTTGAGCATGGGATGCATGATAATAATGACTACGCGTGATTCGAGGAGGGCGTAGGATACCAGATTACGGGGGAAATGATAAAGCCAACTTGTGTTTATAGGGTGGATCTGAGTATCTTGTTCTGATGTTTTCCAATATCCGCATTGTTCTCGTTGAAACCAGCCATCCCGGCAATATCGGTGGGGTGGCGCGCGCCATGAAAAATATGTGTCTGGAGAATCTTTATCTGGTAAATCCGGTTAACTTTCCTAATAGTGAGGCAACATCGCGTGCATCGGGAGCAGATGATGTGCTGGGCAAGGCTATCGTGTGTCAGTCGCTGGATGAAGCATTGCAGGAATGTAATCTGGTACTGGGAGCTAGCGCCCGTAGTCAACGATATATTAGTTGGCCGCAAGTAGACTCACGTCAATGTGGTGAACTGGTAGCCAGTAATGTGCATAAAGAGCAGGTGGCAATTGTCTTTGGCCGCGAGAATTCGGGCTTGAGTAATGAAGAGCTCGAGCGTTGCCATTATTTGGTCAACATCCCGTGTAATCCAGAATTCAGTTCGTTGAATATTGCCGCAGCAGTACAGGTTATATGCAGTGAAATCTTTCAGACAGTACGGCAGGTTGATGAGATTGAAAAGGCTGATGAGGTTGAATATGCCACCGCATCGGATATGGACAGGTTTTATAGCCATCTGGAACAGACCTTGATCGAGGTTGAGTTTTTGAATTCGGCACATCCACACAAATTGATGCGGCGGTTGCGACGGCTATTTAACAGGGCGCGTCCGGACAAGAGGGAATTGAATACCTTGCGAGGTATTCTGACTGAGGTAAACAAAAAGACAAAAATCTGAACTGCCAAGGCGCCAAGAAAATATTTTTTCTGGTACTTTAGGCGTACTCAATATACCAGCATAAATTCTTGGCATCTTGGCGGTTCAATCAGAGATTAAACAGAAAAGCAGCCCGGTTTGATGTATATTTGGTTCTGCTTCAACAGGAAATACAGGCATGTTTGAACGTTTAAGAGAAGATGTACAGTGCGTATTCGATCGTGATCCGGCAGCCCGGAATGCGTTTGAAGTGCTGACGACTTATCCTGGTTTACATGCCTTGCTGATTCATCGCCTCAGTCATCGTATGTGGAATATGGGCTTGAAGTGGTTTGCACGCTGGTTTTCCACTATCGTACGCTGGTTTACCGGTATTGAGATCCATCCCGGTGCTCGTATTGGTCGGCGTTTCTTTATTGATCACGGCATGGGTGTGGTGATCGGTGAAACTGCCGAGATTGGTGATGACTGCACGCTGTATCATGGCGTTACACTGGGCGGCACAAGCTGGAACAAGGGCAAACGTCATCCGACATTGGGTAACGATGTCGTGGTGGGTGCCGGGGCCAAGGTGCTGGGGCCAATCAATATTGGTAATGATGTACGTATTGGTTCCAATGCTGTCGTGACCAAGGATGCGCCAGACGGCAGTACCGTTGTTGGTGTGCCGGGGCGGGTGGTTAGCGAGTCGGTAGGTGAACAGGACCGTCGTCGTCAGGCTATTGCCAAGAAACTGGGTTTCGATGCCTATGGCACCACTCAGGATATGCCCGATCCGGTTGCACAGGCCATTAATCGCATGCTGGATCACCTGCATGTCATGGACGAGAAGATGGAAGTGATGTGTGATTCCCTGAAAAAACTAGGAATGGAAATCGGGGATATTAACTTGCCTGATCTGGGGCCGTGCGAACTACAGCCAGCCGGAAGCACAAAGAAAGGCGCTGAAAACCAATCAGATACGATCGAATCTGAGAACAAACCTCAAACTGATTAATTTCCTTATCGGGGTTAAGTGAGTATCGAGAAGGTCGATATAATACTTGACATAGATGCTTGGTTATAAGATACTTGACTAAATTACTTGGTTATGTGATTCTATATGAGGAGTGGGGTTATTCACCCAGAACACGCTTGAAGTATACCATAGCCGACCAGGCAATAATTAACCTATTTGATATATACAAAGGTAATCGCGATGAGACTGACTACAAAAGGCCGTTATGCTGTAACTGCAATGCTTGATTTGGCTATCCATTATGGACAGGGTCCGATCACACTGGCAGACATTTCACAACGTCAGGGTATTTCACTTTCTTACCTTGAGCAGTTGTTTTCTCGCTTACGTAAGCAAGGGTTGGTTGATAGTGCACGTGGACCAGGTGGAGGTTATCGTCTGAGTCGTGAAGCAGCAGCAATTTCTATTGTTGAAGTAATTAATGCAGTTGATGAAAAGGTAGACGTGACAAAGTGTGCTGGTGAAGGTAATTGCCATGACAATGATCGTTGCCTGACTCACGAACTGTGGATGGATCTGAGTTCACAGATTCATGATTTTCTGGGTGGGATTACATTAGGCGATCTGGTGAAACGCCGCGATGTTCAGGAAATTGCTGAACGTCAGGATAACAAACACGCAGCAAGTAATGGAACAAGTTCTTCGGGATCAGAAAAAGTGGTTGCATAAGTTTTGTGAGGAAGCACCAAGAACTATTTAACGGAGAACCCGAATGAAGTTACCAATTTATCTTGATTATTCTGCTACTACTCCAATTGATCCACGAGTAGCAGAAAAGATGATTCAATGTATGACACCGGATGGCAATTTTGGTAATCCGGCATCACGTTCTCATGCCTTTGGCTGGCATGCAGAAGAAGCAGTAGAAGAAGCACGCAAGAATGTGGCGGCACTGGTAAATTGTGATCCACGCGAAATTGTCTGGACTTCAGGTGCAACCGAATCTGACAACCTTGCTATCAAAGGTGCGGCACAGTTCTACCAGAAGAAGGGCAAGCACATAATCACCTGCAAGACTGAACACAAGGCGGTACTGGACACCTGCCGTCAGTTGGAACGGGATGGTTTTGAAGTGACCTATCTCGCACCTGAAACGAATGGCTTGATTGATCTGAAAAAGCTGGAAGCAGCAATCCGTGATGACACGATTCTGATTTCTATCATGCATGTCAATAATGAAATCGGCGTGATTCAGGATATTGAAGCCATTGGTGAAATGACCCGCCCACGCAAAATTATTTTCCATGTTGATGCAGCGCAAAGTGCGGGTAAGGTAGCGATTGATTTGCAAAAGGCAAAAGTGGATCTGATGTCATTTTCCGCACACAAGATTTATGGGCCAAAAGGTATGGGTGCATTATTCGTACGTCGCAAACCTCGTATTCGTCTGGAAGCGCAAATGCATGGTGGTGGTCATGAACGTGGCATGCGTTCCGGTACACTGGCAACACATCAGATTGTCGGTATGGGTGAAGCATTCCGTATTGCCAAAGAAGAGATGGCGACAGAAAATGAGCGTTTTCGTGCCTTGCGTGATCGACTGCTGAATGGTTTTAAGGACATGGAAGAGGTCTATATTAATGGCGATATGGAGCACCGTATCACGGGGAATCTGAATATCAGTTTTAATTATGTAGAAGGTGAATCATTGTTGATGGCATTGAAGGATTTGGCGATTTCGTCTGGTTCAGCCTGTACATCAGCCAGTCTGGAGCCTTCTTATGTATTACGTGCGTTAGGTCGAGATGATGAACTGGCACACAGCTCACTGCGTTTTACAATCGGTCGTTTTACGACGGAAGAAGAGATTGATTATACTATTGAGCAAGTAAGAAAAAATGTTGATAAATTAAGAGAGTTGTCGCCTTTGTGGGATATGTACAAAGATGGTATTGATCTCAAGAGTATTCAATGGGCCGCTCACTAGAGTTTTAATGAGGTAAAGAAAAATGGCATACAGTGAAAAAGTGCTGGAACATTACGAAAATCCACGCAATGTAGGAACAATGGATAAAGATGATAACCATGTTGGTACTGGCATGGTGGGTGCACCGGCCTGTGGTGACGTGATGAAATTACAGATCAAGGTGAATGATGATGGTGTGATTGAAGATGCCAAGTTTAAAACCTATGGCTGTGGTTCGGCGATTGCATCCAGTTCATTGCTGACTGAATGGGTTAAAGGCAAGACACTGGAAGAAGCTGGTCAAATCAAGAATACCGAGATTGCTGAAGAACTGGCTTTGCCACCGGTTAAGATTCACTGTTCTGTTTTGGCTGAAGATGCCATCAAGGCAGCGATTGACGATTACCAGACTAAAAAGAAATAGGGAGACGACGACTCAGCGGCATAAACCGTTTTATCGTGAAATTAAAATCCTATGGGTATTACATTAACAGATGTTGCTGCTGAACGCGTAAACCAGTTCCTGGAAAATCGCGGCAAGGGTGTTGGCTTGCGTTTAGGTGTCAAGACAACGGGTTGTTCCGGCATGGCTTATGTCATCGAATTTGTCGATGAAATTGCATCAGAAGATAGCGTATTTGAAGACAAGGGAGTCAAGGTTATCGTGGATCCCAAGAGTCTGGTTTATATCGATGGTACCGAACTTGATTACACCCGCGAAGGTTTAAATGAAGGGTTCAAATTTAACAACCCTAACGTCAAGGATTCTTGCGGTTGTGGCGAAAGCTTTACTGTCTGAATAGCGCGATACAGACATGGAGTCTACATTCAGCCAGAATTATTTTGAGCTTTTTGGTTTACCTGTCTCATTTGAAGTAGATTCAAACACTCTCTCTGAACACTATCGTGAATTGCAACGGGCATCACACCCGGACAAGTTTGCAAATGCGACTGATCAGGAACGTCGTCTTGCTGTACAACAGGCGGCACAAATCAACGAAGCCTTTCGGGTGTTAAAGAGTCCACTGGAGCGCGGTAAATATTTGCTGAGTTTACAGGGCATCAATCTGGATGAAGAAACGGACACCAGTATGGATCCACAATTTCTAATGCAACAAATGGAACTGCGTGAATCATTGGAAGAAGTACTTGATGCAAAAGACCCATTGGGTAAACTGGCAAGTCTGCTACAAGAGATTGAAAAGAGTATGAATGATATGATCGCTGAGCTTTCTGTGCTGTTTGCCAAGGCAAATGATGAAGCATACAAGCAAGCTCGTGATACGTTACGAAAAATGCAATTCATGCATAAACTTAGAGACGAAGTTGAAGAGATTGAAGAAGATTTAATCTAGTTATGGCACTGTTACAAATTTCAGAACCCGGACAATCCGATGCCCCGCATCAGCACAAGCTGGCCGCCGGTATTGATTTAGGCACAACCAATTCACTGGTTGCAACCGTACGCAGTGGCGTACCTGAAACGCTACCCAATAAACAAGGTGAACACTTGTTGCCATCCGTTGTGCAATACAAAAAAGATTCTGCACCTGTCGTTGGTTCTGAAGCCAGGGCTGCCGCAACAAAAGATCCATTGAATACTATTAGTTCTGTTAAACGTTTTATGGGACGTGGTCTGGATGATGTGAAATTACTGGGCTCACAACTGCCTTATGAATTTGTTGATTCAGAATCTGACATGCCGCGTTTACGCACAGTAGCCGGTGATTTCAGTCCTGTCGAGATTTCAGCCGACATTCTCAAGACTCTAAAACAATGTGCACAAGAATCGTTGGGTGATGAACTGACGGGCGTTGTGATAACAGTGCCAGCCTATTTTGATGATGCCCAACGTCAGGCAACAAAAGATGCGGCCAGACTGGCCGGTCTTAATGTATTACGTTTAATGAATGAACCAACGGCTGCAGCCGTTGCTTACGGTCTGGATCGTGGTTCCGAAGGTGTGCATGCCGTGTTTGATCTGGGTGGCGGCACATTTGATATTTCTATCCTGCGATTGAATAAAGGCGTCTTTGAGGTGCTGGCCACTGCCGGTGATTCTGCACTCGGTGGCGATGACATGGATCACGCCATTGCTGAATGGATCATGCAACAGGCCAGCATTAATGATGATGCGGATCATGCCCAGTTGCGCCGCTTGATGCATGTGTCGCGTGATGCCAAAGAGGCGTTAACAGAAAGTGATAAGACAACTGTAAAAATTGAATTGAGTGATGGCACTTTCTGGGAAGGGGAACTAACCAGAGACACATTTAACGAATTGGTTGACTCATTGATTCGAAAGACATTGATCCCTTGTCGACGCACATTGCGTGATGCGGGTATTACAGCAGAAGATATTCAGGAAGTGGTTATGGTCGGTGGTTCAACCCGTGTACCACGTGTGCGTGAATTAGTGGGTGAATTTTTTGGTCGTGAGCCGCTGGTTGATATTGATCCGGATAAAGTGGTCGCTATTGGTGCAGCCGTGCAGGCTGATATTCTCGCGGGCAACAATCCGGACAGTGAAATGCTATTGCTGGATATCACGCCGCTTTCATTGGGGCTTGAAACGATGGGTGGCTTGGTAGAAAAAGTTATTTCACGCAATACGCCAATCCCGGTTGCACGTGCACAGGATTTCACTACGTTTAAAGATGGCCAAACTGCATTGGCATTGCATATCCTGCAAGGTGAACGTGAACTGGTGACGGATTGTCGTTCGCTCGCACGTTTTGAATTACGTGGAATTCCAGCGATGGTGGCGGGTGCGGCGCGTATTCGTGTGACTTTTCAGGTTGATGCTGATGGCCTGTTAAGTGTGATGGCAAAAGAACAAACCACGGGTACAGAAAGCAGTATTCAGGTGAAACCGTCTTATGGTTTAACAGATAATGAAATCGAACACATGCTGCGTGATTCATTTGATCATGCAGAAGACGATGCCGGTATGCGTATGTTGCGTGAAAAACAGGTCGAGGCCGATCGTGTTATTGAAGCACTGACGGCCGCCATTGAAGAAAATGGTGATGCACTGTTATCGCCACAGGAACGTGCCGAGATTGATACAAGCATGAAAAAGCTGGTGGTCGTGAAAGCCGGTGAAGATATCCGTGCTATCAAGAAAGCGATTAGCCAACTGGATAAGGCAACACAGGATTTTGCTGCCCGTAGAATGAATGCCAGCATTAACAAGGCGTTGACCGGGCACAAACTGGACGAATTTAATAATTAAACACTGAACTTAATACTATGCCACAAATTATATTTTTACCTCATGAAGAAATTTGTCCCGACGGTGCTGTTGTTGAAGCAGAGCCAGGCACAACAGTGCTGGATGCTGCACTTGCCAACGGTATTGATATTGAACATGCTTGTGAAAAATCCTGTGCCTGCACAACTTGTCATGTGATTGTGCGTGAAGGTTTTGATTCCATGGAAGAGTCGGATGAAACTGAAGACGATCTATTGGACAAGGCCTGGGGACTGGAACCGGAATCACGGTTGAGCTGTCAGTCGGTTGTGGC
>DAOVJZ010000125.1 GCA_030632035.1 Granulosicoccaceae bacterium
ATGGTCCATCCCCATCAAAATGCACTTACTTCCCCCAACCACAACACGGTTAATGCTACCCGATGAAACTTCAGGAAGCAATAAATACCAACAATAAATACGGGCAATAAACCTAGTAAAAGAATCAGACTTTTAACTTTATAAACTGAGTAACTTTGTCTGCTTTTAATTCTGGCGTGTTGGGAATAAAACCCAGGAAAGATGAAGAAATGCGTTTCTGGATTGACTGTACATTTTCCTGAACACATTGCATGTCCGGATCAATCTGGTTAGCCACCCAGCCAGCCAATTCGCAACCATCGGCAATAATTTTTTCTGCTGTTAATAATGCGTGATTAATACAGCCCAGCTTTAATCCTACAACAAGGATCACGGGCAAATTCAATTGTTGTGCCAGATCCGCCATGGTATGTTCATTGTTTAATGGCACCTGCCAGCCACCCACTCCTTCAACTACAACACTATCGGCTTGTTGTGATAATTCAGAAAAAACAGCTTTTATCTTTTCCAGTGTAATAGTTTGTCCTGCTTGTTCTGCCGCAAGATGCGGTGCAATAGCCGGTTCAAACACATAAGGATTAACCAATGCGTAATCTGATTTTATTGTTGCTGTGTCTAGAAGCAATTCTGCATCTTCATTACGCAGTCCATCTCTTGTATGACGTGCACCCGATGCGACCGGCTTCATACCAACAACCGATAAACCTTTTAATTTATGACGCTCCATGACGCCCGCAGCAACAACACTCTTGCCAACCCCGGTATCAGTGCCAGTAATAAAGAATCCGCGTGTCATGAGTCACTGCTACCAGGAAAATCAAAACCAATAGTATCAACAGGAATGGATACTGCCTGCGGATCTTTTATTTTGATATGCTCCAATGCCCATGCATGGCCATAGATTACTTCATACGTTGCGGGTAATACCCCTTCGGCACGAAACTTCTCATAGGCTGTCATCATTTTTTTCAAATGTTCCTTGCCAGTCATACTATGTGAACGACCTGTATTCACATTATGTGCCCCAATATCTTTCAGATCTTTCATGAGCGTTTTGACTTTCTTGTAAGTTAATGTAAATGGTTCACTGTCCATCACCACATCGCCCATACCAGCCTGAAACAAGGCATCACCCACGTTGTGCATATCCACAAAATCGTTCACGTGTACAAAATTATCCACACTTTGCCAACTTTCTCTTAGCTCCCATAAGGTATCCGGGCCAAATGTAGAAAACATCAACAGACCATCAGTTTTAAGAATACGTTTAAATTCACTAAATAAGGCAGAAAGATCATTACACCATTGCAGGGTCAGATTGGAAAAAATAAAGTCGACACTCTTATCCGAAAATGGAAGTCCCTCCATGTCAGCACAAACAAAATTATTATTATTCACATCAAGCTGGTTACGTGCCGCTTGTAACATTTTCATGGAAAAATCCAGCGAAATAATATTTGCATCTGCATAACGTTCTGATAAAAATTTTGTGCAATAACCGGTACCGGAACCCAGCTCAAGGATCACTTCCGGTTGTATTTTCAAAAAATCCAAACGTTCTATAACACGTTCGCCAACTTCGCGTTGCAATACAGCGGCTTCATCATAAGTGCTTGCGGCACGATCAAATGATTGTTGCGCGAGTGCCTTGTTAATCAATGTGTTCTGACTAGACATTTACGCAATCCTTGATAACCACCATAAATTTTTCCGGGTGTGAAATAAACGGAGCATGACCAGCACCCTTTAATAACCGAACATTGCTCTGCAATAACATTTTTTTCAGTTCATCACCAACAGAAACCGGCACCAGCATATCCAGCTTGCCAAGCATGACAGTCACCGGAATTTTTAATTCACCAAACTCTGTACGTAAATCAGTCGTCTGTAAAATAGAAAGTCCGGCATGTAATGCACGTTTCTGCGGAACACCATGTGCGAACACCCTTTTACGCAAGAGCCGAATATCTTTTTTTGCACTATCACTGCCCTGCGACTGCAAGGCCAAAAAACGCATAAGGGTTTGTTCATAATCATTGGCCAGTTGTTCAGCAAACTCCTTCAACACATCTGGTTTAATTCCATGTGGCCAACCTTCATCAGCTACCATACACGGACTGCTTGCAACCAAAACCAGCTCGGCAACTTTTTCCGGGTGACTGATCGCTATTTGTTGCGCAACCAGACCACCCATAGACCAGCCAAGTACAATACTGTTATCTGGAATATTATTGGCAATAGTGTCGGCTACAGCTTCAAGTGCGTAATCCCCTGTTAAATCTTCACTGCGACCAAAGCCTGGCAAGTCGATCAGATGACAACAAAAATCAGGTGACAATGTTTCAGCAATATCTTCAAACAAACCGGAATGCAATCCCCAACCATGCAACATAACAAGGTCGCGACCACTGCCGATTTCTTTCTTATACAGTGACGCGCTCACTTCACCTTCTCCAATGCATCCAGCAACTGATCGATCTGGGCTTCGGTGTGTATGGCTGATAACGTAATGCGTAAACGCGCACTGCCTTCCGGTACAGTCGGAGGACGAATCGCCGGCACCAGTATCCCCTGCTGTTTCAGTTTATTACTGACATTCAATGCATCTGCCGCATCACCCATCATGAGTAACTGAATCGGTGTAAAAGATTCTGCCAACACCAGTCCTCGCTGTACTGCACCATCCCTGAAATAGCTTATCAATTTTTGTAATTGTTCCCTGAGCCAGATTTCATTTTTCACTATGTTTAAACTGGCTCGCGTTGCCTCAGCAACTGCCGGTGGTAACGCTGTTGTATAAATATAAGTACGCGCCTTGTTAATAAGGTATTCGATCAAGTCTTCACTACCTGCAACAAATGCACCGAAGGTACCAAATGCCTTGCCCAGTGTACCCATTAAGATCGGCACATCATCATTTTGCAGATGCAAAAGTTCCAGTGTGCCCGCTCCGCTCATACCCAGCACACCCAAACCATGTGCATCATCAATCATGACTGTGGCCGAATGTTGTTGTGCAATCTCTGAAATTTTATCTACCGATGCAATATCACCATCCATACTAAATACACCATCAGTCACAATCAATTTGTTCTCGCCACCATGGTGATTAATCTGTTCAGAAAGTGAATCCATATCAAGATGGGTATAACGCACCAGTTTGGCATCAGACAAACGAGCTGCATCAATCAATGAAGCATGGTTCAGCTTGTCTTCATACACGACATCACCACGACCCGTTAATGCCGAGACGACACCCAGGTTGGCCATGTAACCGGTTGAGAATAACAATGCACGTTCACGGCCGGTAAATTCTGCCAGTTCTTCTTCCAGTTGATGGTGTGCTTTGCTGTGACCATTGACCAAATGCGAAGCACCTGAACCAACACCGTATTCATCGACTGCTTTTTTAAATGCTTCTACTACATCAGGATGATTGGCAAGCCCCAAATAATCATTACTACAAAATGTTAAACATTCTTTACCATCAATGATCTGTTTTGGTCCTTGCGGTCCTTGTGTAATACGCCGCTGACGATAAAGATTATCACTTTGCAGTTGGGCAAGTGTGTCGGTCAAAGTCTGCATGCGAACTATTCTGCGATTAGTGCTTCTTGCTTCTGTTTGCCCTTGCAGGAATGAGCAGGATCTTTTTTCTCAATCTTGAAAGGTTCGATACCTAAACGCTTAAACAATTCCTTGTCCTTGTCCTTGCCTGGATTAGGTGTTGTCAGCAATTGATCACCATAGAACATGGAATTGGCACCTGCCATAAAACACATCGCCTGCATTTCATCACTCATGTCTTCACGCCCTGCAGATAACCGCACCCATGATTTCGGCATTACAATTCTGGCAACAGCGATCATACGCACGAACTCAAATGGATCGATGGCATCAACATCAGACAACGGTGTACCCTCCACCTTTACCAGTAAATTAATGGGCACACTTTCCGGATGCTTAGGCAGGTTGGCCAATTCCACCAGCATGGCAGCGCGATCAGTACGTGACTCGCCCATACCGACAATACCGCCACAACACACACTCATACCGGCATCACGTACATGAGCCAGTGTATCGAGCCTGTCCTGATAGGTACGTGTCGTAATAACTTCGCCATAAAATTCGCGTGAGGTATCAAGGTTGTGATTGTAATAATCAAGACCTGCTGTTTTTAATTCTTTTGTTTGTTCCTCATTCAACATACCCAACGTCATGCAGGTTTCCAGACCAAGTGCCTTTACCTCTTTAACAATGTTGACCACTTTTTCAAAATCACGTGGCTTTGGATAACGCCATGCCGCGCCCATACAAAAACGACTTGCACCATTTGTTTTTGCGGTTTCAGCAGCACTTAAAATTTGTTCCATTTCCATTAATGCATGGACATCCACATCAACATCATGGTGAACACTTTGCGGACAATAACCACAGTCTTCCGGACAACCGCCGGTCTTGATACTTAATAACGTACTGATTTGTACTTTGTTGGGATCAAAATTGTGACGGTGTTCCTTTTGAGCCTGAAACATCAGGTCATTAAAGGGTTGATTGAATAAATCTTCGACTTCGGCAGTGGTCCAGTCATGACGTAACTGGGCTTTTTTAAAATTCTGGTTGTCTGTTTGCATGAATTTGTATCCTGAAATGATGAGCGGCTATATAATGCGCCCCATTCTCGCTGTTCCTCATTAGTGGTACCGAGATTGTTCATATGGAAGTGGTATCTGTCAATCAGAAAGGACGCTTGTGGTAGACAATTGTATAAAAACTATACAGTCATGGTTAGTACCTACTAACTGTTTATTGTGTGAAACCAGCATTGATTCAGGCAATATCCTGTGTCCAGCCTGTATTGAATCACTCCCCGTTAATCATAATATGGCATGTCATCATTGTGCCCTGCCACTGGCTGATCTGGCCTCACCCATATGTGGCCATTGCCAGAAAAACCCACCTGGCTGGGATTTTGTCGTATCCGCCTTTGCCTATGCTCACCCGGTCGATAAACTGATTCAGGCCATGAAATTCAGGGAAAAACTCGATATTGCCTACTTGCTTGGCACCCTGATGCATAATCTGATCAAGAACCATTATGTTCTGCAAAAAAAGGTTTTGCCCGAACTGATTATCCCGGTTCCCCTGCATTCCACACGCCTGCGTCAGCGAGGATTCAACCAGGCACTGGAGTTGGCTCGACCTTTATCCCAACAGTTTTCCATTCCGATGGACTCCAA
>DAOVJZ010000076.1 GCA_030632035.1 Granulosicoccaceae bacterium
AGGTGAGGCAAGGTAATAGTACGCGGATGGTTCTTTAACAGATTACTTGGGAAGTCACACACATAGGCATAAAGATTGCCGGCATCCAGTGCCTTCACAACGGCTTCATCATCAATAATACCACCACGCGCAAAGTTCAGGATAACTGCATTCTTTTTCATTCGACCAATACGCTCTGCATTCAGAATATTTTTAGTCGCTTCAATTAATGGCACATGGAAGGTCACAAAATCAGATTGCGAAAACAACTCATCCACATTGTGTGCCTGTGTTACCTCTGAAGATAAACGCCATGCGCTTTGAACCGTAACAGAAGGGTCATAACCAATTACTTTCATACCCAGTTTTACTGCCACATTGGCAACATGGACACCAATCGCACCCAGACCAACTACACCTAATGTACGGCCAGGTAATTCAAAGCCGCCAAAGTTTTTCTTGCCTGCTTCAACTGCCTTGTTAATGGCTGCGTCTTCACCTTCCTGA
Organism: Granulosicoccaceae bacterium; assembly: GCA_030632035.1. Classification (GTDB taxonomy): domain Bacteria; phylum Pseudomonadota; class Gammaproteobacteria; order DAOVJZ01; family DAOVJZ01; genus DAOVJZ01. The sequence continues at coordinate 487 of DAOVJZ010000076.1, forward strand.
TTACGCGCAAAATCCCATGCATGAGCAATATTCCGACATGCTATTAACATCCCCGCGACAACCAGTTCCTTTACCGCATTCGCATTAGCACCCGGTGCATTAAAAACCGGAATACCCAGCGAACTCATCTTATCTACCGGAATATTGTTAGTGCCTGCACCTGCACGACCAATCGCCTTCAGTGATGCCGGAACTTCCATATCATGCATCTTGAATGAACGCAGTAAAATAGCATCCGGATCGCTCACATCATCAGCGATGCTGTAATTGTCCTTGGGTAAACGATCTAGCCCAACAGATGAAATATTATTAAGAGTCTGTACTTTAAACATTGCCTTACCTTATGTATTAAAAATTAACCGTTACGTTTCTCAAAGTCCGCCATAAAACTGACCAGCGTATCAATACCTTCTTCCGGCATGGCGTTATAAATACTGGCACGCATACCACCTACTGAACGATGTCCCTTCAAGGTAACAAGACCTATCGCTTTTGCTTCTTCAAGGAACTTGGCATCCAGATCAGGATTTGCCAATGTGAATGGAACATTCATCCACGAACGACTGACTATCTCAACCGGGTTTGCATAGAAATCAGAACCATCAATCGCCGCATACAACTTGTCTGACTTACGCTTGTTGATCTCGGCCATACCAGACAGCCCACCTTTTTCCTTTAACCACTCAAACACCAGGCCAGCCATATACCAGCTGTAAGTCGGTGGCGTGTTATACATGGAACCATTATCTGCATGTGTCTTGTAATCAAACATGGCAGGTGCACCGGCAATCGGGTCACCAATCAAATCTTCACGCACAATCACAATTGCCACGCCAGCAGGACCGACATTCTTTTGTGCACCGGCATAAATCACACCATATTTGGAAACATCCATCGGGCGTGAAAGAATCGTCGATGACATATCGGCCACTACAGGTACATCACCTGTATCAGGAATATAACTGAATTCCACACCACCAATAGTTTCATTTGGTGTGTAATGAAAATACGCCGCATCACTGTTCAGCTTTAATTGGTCCTGTGTCGGCACTGTTGAAAACTTTGTATCTTCGGTTGTTGCCGCCACATTGACATCACAATAACGCTTGGCTTCGGCAATCGCTTTCTTCGACCATGCACCGGTATTGATATAGTCTGCTGATTTCTTACCACGCAACAAATTAATTGGCACCATCGCAAACTGACTCGATGCACCACCGTGCAGAAACATGACTTTATAATTGGATGGGATTGCCATCAACTCACGCAGATCGGCTTCTGCCTTTTCTGCAATAGACATGAATTCTTTACCGCGATGGCTCATTTCCATCACGCACATGCCAGATCCATTCCAATCCAGCATTTCTTTTTGAGCACGCTCCAAAACCGCTTGCGGTAGAGTCGCCGGCCCGGCACTAAAATTAAATACCCGTGTCACTGTACTTCTCCTGAACTAATTTTTAAGAAATCTTTCGACTGCCGCCTGTAGGAAATTCAGGCAGAGCAATAATGATCAGCTTTCGCTTTCCGACGACTCGGAGTCTTCCGCGTCACCATTTAAATCCTGGTCTTCTACGATACGTTCAAGGCCAGCCAGTTTTTCACCTGTACTCAGGTTAATCAACCGAACACCTTGGGTGTTACGACCCATAATCGAAATTTCATTTACATGCGTGCGTACTGCTGTGCCCGCATCAGTAATCAACATAACCTGATCTGCATCAGAACAAACCTCGGCACCGACAACAACGCCATTACGATCTGTTGTCTGGATTGAAATCACACCCTGACCACCGCGACCTTGTACTGGATAATCATTCAGCTTGGTGCGTTTTCCATAACCGTATTCAGTCGCTGTCAGGATCCCTAAATCTTCATCGCCTTGTTCATCGGCAATAATAAGGGAAACAATTTCCTGATCTTCTTTAATCTTGATACCACGTACACCGGTAGCGGTACGACCCATCGGGCGCACATCTTTTTCGGTAAAGCGAATTACCTTACCGGTAGTTGAGAACAACAATATATCCTTGTGGCTGTCCGTAATATCAACACCAATTAATTTGTCATTCTCACGCAGTTCAATTGCGATAATGCCACTGGCACGTGGGCGCGAGTAATCCTTTAATGGTGTCTTTTTAACGGTGCCACTTGATGTCGCAAAAACAACAAACTTGTCATCATCGTATTCGCGGATTGGCAATACCGCATTGATCTTTTCACCCTCTTCCAGTGGAAGCAGGTTTACAATCGGTTTGCCGCGTGACATACGGCCCGCTTGTGGCATTTCATATACTTTTTTCCAGTACACCTTGCCACGACTGGAGAAACACAAAATCGTATCGTGTGTATTAGCAACAAACAATTGATCAATGAAATCTTCATCTTTCATTGTGGTAGCCGCCTTGCCACGACCACCACGACGTTGTGCACGATATTCGGTCAATGGTTGTGATTTTGCATAACCTTCATGTGACAGCGTAACCACAACCTGTTCATCAGTAATCAGGTCTTCAATACAGAGATCTTCCTGTGTACTTACAATCTCGGTACGACGTTCGTCACCATACTGTTCACGAATTACAATCAGTTCATCTTTAATCACCTGCATCAAACGTTCTGGATTGCTCAGGATGTCCAGCAAATCAGCCACTGCATCCAAAATCTCTTCGTATTCCTTGATGATCTTGTCTTGTTCAAGACCCGTCAAACGATGCAAACGTAAATCAAGAATCGCTTGCGCCTGTTTTTCAGAAAGATGATAACCCTCTTTATGCAGACCAAATTCAGATTCGAGTTCATCAGGACGCGAGGCTTCAGCATAAGTACGATCCAACATGTCGGCAACTGCACCCGGTGGCCATGCTTTTGCAACCAATTGTGCTTTTGCTTCTGCCGGAGTCTTGGCTTTCTTGATAAGCTCAATGATTGGATCAATGTTAATCAGCGCAATAGCCAGGCCTTCCAATACATGTGCACGATCACGTGCCTTGCGCAGTTCAAACACAGTACGACGCGTAACAACTTCACGACGATGGCGAATAAAGGCATCAATCAACTGCTTGAGGTTAAGCAGTTTTGGACGACCATCATCAAGAGCAACAATATTAATACCAAATACATTTTGTAACTGTGTATGCTTGTACAGGTTATTAAGGACCACTTCAGCTACTTCACCACGACCCAGTTCAATCACCATGCGCATACCGTCTTTATCAGACTCGTCACGCAACTGGGTAATACCTTCAATCTTTTTATCTTTTACAAGTTCGGCAATCTTCTCAAGCAGTCGCGCCTTGTTAACCTGATAAGGCAACTCGTTCACAACAATGGTTTGTTTGCCTTTACGCTTTTCATCAATCTCTATTTCAGTTTTGGCACGCACATAAATACGGCCACGACCAGTACGATAGGCTTCATGAATACCGCGCGCGCCATTAATAATGGCACCAGTCGGGAAATCAGGGCCGGGAATATGTTCCATTAATTCAGGTATGGTGATTTCCGGATTTTCAATCGTGGCCAAACAGGCACTGATCACTTCATTCAGATTATGTGGCGGTATATTGGTCGCCATACCCACTGCAATACCAGAGGAACCATTAACTAAAAGATTCGGTACACGGGTTGGAAAAACAGAAGGTTCAGATTCGGTTTCATCGTAGTTGAGGGCAAAGTCGACAGTTTCTTTTTCAAGATCTGCGATCAAATCATGTGCAATGCGTGACATACGCACTTCGGTATAACGCATTGCCGCAGGCGCATCACCATCGACGGAACCAAAGTTACCCTGGCCATCGACTAATACATAACGTAAAGAGAAAGGTTGTGCCATACGCACAATGGTGTCGTAAACGGCAGTATCACCATGCGGATGGTATTTACCGATAACATCACCAACCACACGCGCTGATTTTTTATAAGGTTTATTGTAATCGTTACCCAGAACATGCATCGCATAAAGCGCACGACGATGCACCGGCTTCAAACCATCACGTACATCCGGTAATGCTCGCCCTACAATTACGCTCATCGCGTAATCAAGATAGGACTGTTTCATCTCATCTTCGAGATTGATCGGTATGATTTCTTTTGCAATGGACTCCATATATAAGGTGTCTCTATATTTTTCTTAGTGAGGGGTCAAAAACCCGGGTTAAACAAAGGACGCAATCTGCCCAAAAATAAAGGCCGTATTCTATCATATCGTTACCCCCACCACATCATAAAAAACATCGCGCAGGCACGCGGTCAGGCCGTTTCAAGCTAAATTATGAATTTTAAAGGGGGTGTTTAAGAGTTGGCCATCATCTTGGCCATTTTTTCAGCAGTCGGGTTTTCGACCACGCCTTTTTCGGTCACGATGGCATCCACCAATTCGGCCGGGGTCACATCAAAGGCCTGATTCCAGGCCTCAGCACCCTCGGCGGCAATACGTTTTCCGCCCAAAGAAAGGATTTCATCAGCCCCGCGCTGTTCAATAGGAATGTCCGCACCAGACTTGATATTCATATCCACAGTCGATGTCGGCGCTACCACCATCACCTTCACACCATGATGTTTGGCCGCGATTGCCAGATGATAGGTGCCGATCTTATTAGCCACATCGCCATTCCCGGCAATGCGATCCGAACCCACAATGACCCAGCCAATACCACCCTGCTTCATACGATGGGCCGATGCCCCATCACACAAGAGCGTTACCGGGATATTTTCCTGCACCATTTCCCATGCCGTCAGGCGTGAACCCTGTAGCCATGGGCGAGTTTCATCTGCATATACGCGTTCAATCTTGCCATCACGCCAGGCAGAACGAATAACACCTAAAGCAGTTCCATAGCCACCCGTCGCCAATGCACCGGCATTACAATGGGTAATTACACTGCATTTTTCCTTAATCAGGCTAGCACCCAGATCACCCATGGTCTGGTTGGCATGGATATCCTCTTCATGGATCTTTTTGGCCTCAGCCAGCAGGGTTCCAACCGGATCACCCTCAATACTATCAATGCACTTACCCATGCGCTCCAGTGCCCAAAACAAATTCACAGCCGTCGGACGCGAAGCGGCCAATGTAGCCATGTCTTTTTTAATAATTTGCTTCCAATCGCTATTTGATTGGGTATAAGCCGCACGTGCCGCCAATACCACACCAAAAGCAGCCGTAATCCCGATGGCCGGTGCCCCACGTACCACCATATCGGTAATGGCATGAGCTACAGACTCAGCATCATCATAGGCAAGCCAGGTAGTTTCCTGCGGTAAAACACGTTGATCAATTAACTGAAGTTGGTCGTTTTCCCATTTGATAGGAATAATGGCATCAGTCATGGAGCTATTTTTACCCTTTATTTGATTGAAGATGCATTATAGAGGATAAAAACTTGTCACCGCTATTACTGTGACGGTATCTTATATCCCATGCAAAACGTCGATACTATTATCCAGGCTCGCTGGATCATTCCCATTGAACCGGAAAATACAGTTTATGAAGATCACGCGCTGATTATTCATGAAGGCCGTATTCTTGATATTTTGCCCATCAGTGATGTCAGCAAAACATATCAAGCTGCTAATACGCTGGAATTAAAACAGCACGCCTTGGTTCCCGGCCTCATCAATGCCCACACTCATTGTGCCATGTCATTGTTAAAAGGACTGGCCGACGATCTGCCTTTAATGGATTGGCTACAAAATCATATCTGGCCAGCCGAACAAAAATGGGTCAGCCCCGAGTTTGTACAAGATGGTACTGAGCTGGCTATCGCCGAAATGCTACGCAGTGGCACCACCTGCTTCAATGACATGTATTTTTTCCCTGATGAAACTGCACGTATCGCCAGTCATATGGGTATGCGCGTTAACATCGGGTTGATCATGATCGACTTTCCCACTGTGTGGGCCAACAACGCCGATGAGTATTTGAAAAAAGGTATCGACGTACGTGACCAGTTCCGCAGCAATCCTTTAATCACAACCGCTTTTGCGCCGCATGCCCCCTACACCGTTTCTGATGAACCACTTGAGAAGATCCGTTCTTTCGCAGAAGAAATGGATATTCCTGTTCACATGCACATTCATGAAACAGCCAGTGAAGTCGCAACAGCAAAAAAGGAAAAGGGGCAACGCCCGCTTGCCCGTTTAAATGATCTCGGCCTCATTACACCACGCATGATGGCCGTGCACATGACGCAGTTAAATGATAATGAAATCGAACTCCTCACGGAAAGTGGAGCACACGTGGTTCATTGCCCTGAATCTAACCTGAAACTGGCCAGCGGTTATTGTCCAGTTCAGAAACTAATGGATGCCGGTATCAATGTTGCATTGGGTACCGATGGCAATGCCAGTAACAATGATCTCGATATGTTAGGTGAAATGAAAACCGCTGCCCTGCTCGCCAAAACCGTGGCCGATAACGCCGGCGCGCTGAATGCATTCCAGACATTGAAAATGGCAACACTCAATGGTGCCA
>DAOVJZ010000118.1 GCA_030632035.1 Granulosicoccaceae bacterium
ACCCATATGCCAGTGCCTAACGATAGTCCACCTGTTGCTATTGCAAGTTTTCTATTTTTTCCATTAGAATTATTTAAAGAGGTAACAAAATTAAGCGCTATATAAGCTGCTGCTACAGCAATCATATAAGACAAAAAAACCAGCGACCAATCATAGCTGCCTGTGATAATCATGTTTTCCATTGGTTGCTCTGACATCATTGTTTTCACCCAATAAAGATAAATGTAACCAGAAAATAAACTTTTCCAGTTATCAATTAATATGTATATCGAACGCTATATGGAGTATTGGAGGGGTAAACTGTTAAAAGTTTGTTAACTACCTTTTATATATGTAGTTATATTTGTATGACCATTTTAACTATCTGAAATCACATAGTTTAATAATCATATTTTTTACTGCTTATAAAGCCTTCTTCTTATGTGGGTTTTTTACTATTAGATAAAAACAGGAAAAACATTACGAAAATGTGTTCTATTGCAAAACACCATCTTCCAGTCTAAGTATTCTGTCCATGCGTTCTGCCAGGCGCAATTCATGGGTCACAACAATAAAACTGGTTTTCATGTCCTGATTCAGTTCCAGCATCAACGCATAAATCTGATCGGCTGTTTTGTGATCCAGGTTGCCAGTGGGTTCATCGGCCAATACACATCTTGGTTCAATCACCAGGGCGCGCGCTATCGCCGTACGTTGACGCTCACCACCGGACAATTCGGCTGGTTTATGATGAATACGTTCGGCCAAACCCACTCTTCCTAACATGGATTCTGCTTTTTTTCTGGCCTGATTAATATCATCACCACGAATCAACAAAGGCATGGATACATTTTCCAGCGCAGTAAATTCAGGCAACAAATGATGGAATTGATAAACAAAACCCAGGGTATGATTGCGCAAACGACTGCGCTCATTTTCGCTCAAGGCCGCCACATTGTTGCCGGCTATCTGCACTTCCCCGCTGGTTGGTGTATCCAGTCCACCTAACAAATGCAACAAGGTGCTTTTGCCCGCACCGGATGAACCAATAATAGCAATACGCTCACCTTCATCCACCGTCATACTAACATCGCTCAATACTGATACATTCAGATCGCCTTCCTGAAAGGTTTTGGACAAATGTTTGCTTTCTATAACGGCACTCATAATTCAGAAACCCTATTCATAGCGCAATGCCTCGGCCGGTTTTGTGCGTGAAGCACGCCATGCAGGATAAATCGTAGCCAGCAAACTGAGAATAAAGGCGACAACAGTAATCAAACCAACATCACTCCAGTGCATATCCGATGGCAAGTCACTAATGTAATACACATCTGCTGGCAAGAACTTGAAACCAATGATCTCTTCAATTTTCCCGACAATGGATTCAACATTCAATGCAGTAATAACACCTGTGATAACACCCGTGATGATACCAGTTATACCAATCACCATGCCCTGTATCATGAAAATAGACATAATACTTCCCGGTGTTGCACCGAGTGTGCGCAATATCGCAATGTCTGCCTGTTTGTCTGTGACCAGCATGACCAGTGTGGAAACAATATTGAACGCCGCTACTGAAACGATTAAAAACAGGATCACAAACATCACGGTCTTTTCAGTTTTAATAGCTTTAAAGAAATTGGCATGTTGGCGTGTCCAGTCGGTAATGTAATATGCACCTGATACATTTTGTGTCAGCTCACGTGTAATACGTGGTGCATCAAACATATCAGTGAGTTTTAACCGCACACCGGTCATGTCATCACCCATACGCAATAAAGTGGCTGCATCTTTACTATGTAACAGCGCCATGCCGTTATCATATTCGTACATGCCCACACGGAATATGCCGACGACGGTAAAACGCTTGAGTCGTGGTAAAAGACCAGCTGGTGTTACGCTAACGCGTGGTGTAAGCAAGGTAACCTTGTCACCTTTATAGACACCGAGTGTACGTGCCAGCGAAGCACCCAGTATCACACCGTATTCGCCCGGCTTCAGGTTATTAATATCCCCTTCCACCATTTTGCTGGCCACTTCTGATACCTTGGGTTCTTCAGATGGCAAGATGCCACGAATTTGTGCCGGCGCGACTTGTCTGTCACGCATGAACATACCTTCAAAACTGATAAACGGTGCGACAGCGATTACTTCTGAATGATTTGCAGCGGCCTTGGCGGCGGTACGCCAGTCTTTCAGACCGCCATCGAGACTGCGAATCGTGGAATGGGATGTCATACCCAGGATACGTTCACGGAGTTCATTCTCAAAACCATTCATGACAGACAAGACGGTAATCAACGCCCAGATGCCAAGCGCAACACCAAGCATGGAAATAAGAGAAATAAAAGAGATGAAGTGATTACGCCGCTTTGCGCGCGTGTAACGTAATCCGATAAAGAGTTCCAGAGGCCTGAACATGGCCACATTAAACCATAAGACTCTATTTTTAGAAAGGTAATCTAGTGGAGGTTAGCTGATAAGCGTGTGTACTGACGTCTCCATTCACGACTCAAGCGATGTGCACGTGAAATTTGTTCTTCACTCATGCGTGCGGCAACAATATCGCGATAAGAGCGGGAGCGGTTGTCACCCAAACCGGCCGCGATATTCCACCATTTGTGGGACTCTACATAATCCAGATTGGCCCCTTTGCCAGTGAAATACATATTACCCAACTGATAATAGGCGTCGGTTATGCCTTGTTTGGCCGCACTGCTTAACCATTTAACGGCGGCACCAAAGTCCTGTGGCAACCCCTTACCATTACGATACATGGTACCCAACTTGAACTGCGCCTTAGCATTCCCTTTTTCTGAAGCCTGTTGCAACCAGTCTGCACCCAGTGCCAAGTCCTTGTTAACACCCTGACCCTCTACATACATCTCACCCAATGTACGCATAGCTTCGGTATCATCACGACCTGCCGCTTTGCGTAACCAGAACAGGGCCTGAATCATATTCTTTTTGACACCACGACCATGACGATAAAGTTGTCCCAGTCGAGCCTGTGCACGCGGTAGATCCTGACGTGCTGCCTTTTCAAACCATTTGGCGGCATCACTATAGAACTGTGACACACCCTTGCCCTCTGCATACATTTCACCCAGCCTCAGTTGCGCTTTCACATGTCCTTTTTCTGCTGCCATGCGATACCAAACCGCAGACTGCACCAGATCGGAAGGTACGCCCTTGCCGTTGTAATACATTTCACCTAGACGATATTGTGATTTCAGATGCCCCTTTTGTGCCAGATCGCGTAACAGGGCCATATCCACTGTGCGTGATTCATCCGCCATGGAAATTTCAGCCAGTGCAATCTGTGAACGAATATCGCCTTTACTTGCTAATGTTCTGTACAGCTCTTGTGCCCTATCTACATTCTGTTTAACACCCAGCCCCTTTTCATGCATTGTGGCAATGCGGTACTGTGCCAGTCCAATTCCACTTTCGGCAAATGGAGTTAACAACGAGATGGCCTTGCTGTAGTCCTTTCTATCAAAGGCGGTCATGCCTTCTACAAAACGATCAGCTTGTTCCTGTTTAAGCTTCCTTTCATTTGTAATTTCCTGTGCTATTTTAGCTTGCTGTTCTTTTTCCTTTTCTGTCTTGGCATCCGTTGGAATTTCTCTGGTTACCAGCGCAAGATTATCTGCTACTTTTTTGATTTCTTCTTTAGTAATGGTAGTACGACCAATTGTCTTGCCTGACGTGGCTAACTGGTTTTTGATTTCAGTACGAATTTGTTCTTCGACTTCATTGCGAATCTTGTGTGCAATTTCCGTGCGCACTGCCGCTTCAGACTCAGATAAAATACGTTTCTTGTTTTTAGCGATGGCATCCTTGATTGCTTTCTTGCGTGCCTTTTCAAGCGCAATGGCGTTTTTCCTGGCCTCAATCTTTTTGCGCTTCGCCGCGTCTTCCCTTTCCCTGGCTTCACGTACCGAACGTTCACGTGCCTTTTTTAGTAGTTCAGCCTGCATTTTGACCCGTGCCAAGTCTTCAGCTGTACCACGCATCTGTTTCTCTTCGCTAACGAGTGCTTGTTCTACTGCCTTTTCTCTAAGCTGTTGTTGCTTGTATTTGAGTGCATACAAGGCATCTGTGGACTTCTCATGACCTTCATCAGAAGCCCGTGCATACCAGCGATAGGCTTCATAATGATCCTTGGCAATTCCCTTCCCTTCCTCGTACATACGACCCAACTGGTATATGGCCGGGAGATAGCCCTGTTCTGCCGATTTGGCATACCAGTCAAAGGCCTGAAAATTATTGTTTATGGCAAACTGACCCTTTTCATACATCTGGCCAAGATAGAACTGGGCTTCTTTATTATCCTTACGTGCCAGTTTTTCCCACACCTCAAAGGCATACTCGTAATTACGGACTTCGTAGGCCTCCAGACCCTCCTGGAAGCTACTACTATGATCCAACTGGTTTTGCGGGACCGCAAAAAGCACTCCTGACAAGGTCAGCGAGATTAAAATTATTAATGATTTCAATATGTTATGATTCATAATAGCACTTTTACCGGTTATTATTTGTCATATCGGCAGGCCTTGCTCAGGCTTGAATCTATATTACTCTGCCAAATATACGGTTTTTTCAGTAAAAAATGGCCTGAATCACACTCTGATGGGGGATTTACTGCTAAATTTTCATGGTCTATTTAAAAACCAGAAAATCACCCAAGGACCACAATGATGAAGGACACAATAATATTGTTACTGGCTATGGCTTTGTTTGCAACTCCTGTTACACATGCCGATGTCATCACACTACCCGATGCTACCACTGATGCTGGCAAAACGTTTGCTCTTTCACTTCCATATCGCGGAATGAGCATGGAAGCCGTCGCCACACAATATGGTGCACCACTTCAAAAAGCCTCTCCTGTGGGTGAACCACCTATTATTCGCTGGGAATATGAAAAATTTGCAGTCTATTTTGAAAGTGAATATGTGATACATTCCGTCATGAAAAAATAACCTATTTTCGGTATCAGCATATCGGAAACTGAATCATGACAACCAATAAAAAGCAGTTTCTTCCGGCGGAATGGTCGGCGCAAAGCGGTGTCATGCTCACATGGCCACATGATCAGGGTGACTGGGGTAATCGACTTCCTGCAATAGAAAAAAACTATCTCGAAATTACTCGCCACCTTTCGCATTATGAAAAGGTATTGATAGTTTGTCGTGATGAGTCGCATCGGCAACATGTTCAACAAAGTCTGGCGTCGACTGATGCTGATACTTCCCGACTTCTCTTTTATATAGCCCCATCAAATGATGTCTGGGTAAGAGACTATGGTCCTCTCACTGTTTTAAACAACAAAAAACCCATACTGTATAAATTCACTTTTAACGCATGGGGTAACAAATATGAATCCGAACTGGATAATTCCATTGTTACGAAACTGCATGCCGATGGTGCATTTGGACATCTTGACCTTGAAACCAGTAAATTAATACTGGAAGGCGGCAGTATTGAAACCAATGGTGCAGGCACGTTATTGACTACCACAAATTGTTTGCTGTCCCCATTGCGTAATCCACAACTGGATTGTGATCTGATTGAA
>DAOVJZ010000151.1 GCA_030632035.1 Granulosicoccaceae bacterium
TATGCTCAAATACAGCAACCAGATCTTCGCCAATATGCGGTTCATTGTAATTGCCATAACAGGTTGTAAATAAAGCCACCTTGCCCTTTGTATTGGCTGTTGGCGTCACCTGAATATGATCAGCATTGTGACTGGCCAAACGCTTGCGCAGTGTCTTGCTTTCATAAGGAGGTAATTTTGCATCCGGATGAACACCTATCAGCTTGTCCATTACCTTGCGGGTTACCGACATGGTATTCATGGTATTCACAACATTGGATATCACAGGAATAGTTGCCAATTTACCAACTGTATCAGTGCTGGTCAGTAATTTATCGCGGGTTCTGGTATTGCCTTTTTTGAAATTGACTGCCTTTGCTCGCAACATGAGATGTGGAAAATCCAGACTCCACTCATGTGGCGGTACATAAGGACATTTGGTCATGAAACAGAGATCACATAAATAACATTCATCGGCCACTTTCATGTAATCCGCTTTCGCGACCCCATCCACCTCCATGGTGTCAGATTCATCGACCAGATCGAATAGCGTTGGAAAGGCATTACATAAACTGACACAACGACGACATCCGTGACAGATATCGTAAACACGTTCCAGCTCCTTGTTTAAATCACCCTCGTCATAAAATGACGGGTTCTTCCAGTCCAGTGGATGACGTGTAGGTGCTTCGAGACTGCCTTCACGCTGTGCCATAGTTTTTAATCCTGTTTAAACATTAATAGTCGCAACAGGGGGAAGTAATCCCCCTGTCGACTAAAAAATTACTTATCGAGATTATCCAATGCCTTCTGGAAACGATTGGCATGTGAACGTTCTGCTTTAGCCAGAGTTTCGAACCAGTCAGCGATTTCATCAAAACCTTCATCGCGTGCTGTCTTGGCCATACCTGGATACATATCAGTGTATTCATGAGTTTCACCGGCAATAGCGGCTTTCAGGTTATCTGAAGTACTACCGATTGGCAGACCCGTCGCAGGATCACCACACTCTTCCAGATATTCCAGATGGCCGTGAGCATGGCCAGTTTCACCTTCTGCTGTAGAACGGAAAACAGTAGAAACATCGTTGTAGCCTTCTACGTCTGCCTTTGCTGCGAAGTACAGATAACGACGATTGGCTTGAGATTCACCTGCAAAGGCGTCCTTCAGGTGCTGTTCGGTTTTGCTACCTTTAAGTGACATAATAATCTCCTGTTTTATAACTAATTGATTTTTAAATACTTTATATTATTTAGACTTCGTCTAAATAAGGTGGGCGTAGCATAAATCCACTCAATACCCGTGTCAACACTTAGGAGCCTGTCAGGCTCAGGCTTCTGGATAGAAATTTCGTACTTCATTGAACCACAAATAGTTATTTGACCACTTTTAGCCCCTACGTTAATGTACCGGCTTGGAGACTTCTGGCCACTTCTTGAACTGATGCCCTGAGTCCAAAACTACCTGTTTCTGTGTTATGAATTTTGAACCATGTGATGTTACATGGGCATTAACAGAGATTTTTAAACCCAAATCACAAATAAAACAATGATGGAAATCAACTGTGCCTAAAAAAACTTCCAAAAAAACAAATTTTGAAACCAGCATGAAAGAACTGGAAAAATTGGTTGAACGCATGGAGGCTGGTGAAATCAGTCTGGAAGATTCATTGAAAGACTTTGAACACGGGATCGAACTAACCCGCACTTGCCAAAAGGCACTGAAAGAAGCCGAGCAGAAAGTACAAATTTTAATGGAGAAAAATGGCCCGTCAGAATTGGCACCATTTGAAAGTGAAGAAGATTGAACGAAGTATTCAAGGATTTCATTCGTGACCGTCAGGCACGAGTAGAAACAACTCTCGAACATTGGTTGCCTTCCAGTAAAACCTTGCCCAAACGCCTGCATAAGGCCATGCGTTATGCCTCATTGAATGGCGGCAAATATATTCGCCCGTTACTGGTTTACGCGACAGGCCATGCGCTGGGGGTAAAATCAGAACAACTGGATGGACCCGCCGCATCGGTTGAATTTATTCATGCCTATTCACTGGTTCATGATGATCTGCCTGCCATGGATGATGACGATCTGCGCCGTGGCAAGCCTTCTTGTCACAAGGCCTTTGATGAAGCTAGCGCATTACTGGCGGGTGATGCATTGCAATCACTGCCCTTTTATATCTTGTCACATGATAAGAAAATGCAGGCCGATGCAATACGACGTTTGCGCATGGTCGAATCTCTGGCGCTGGCTTGTGGTTCACGTGGCATGGCAGGTGGACAAGCTATCGATCTGGCCTCGGTCGGCAAGGAACTTAATCTGGCCGAACTGGAAAATATGCATATTCATAAAACCGGTGCCCTGATCCGTGCCAGCGTAAAACTGGGTGCCTTGAGCCAGAATAATTGTGATGAAGATTTGATTAACACGCTGGACCATTTTGCCAAATGCATCGGGCTGGCCTTTCAGATTAAGGACGATATTCTGGATGTGGAAGGTGACACCGAAACACTGGGCAAACCACAGGGTTCGGACATGGCACAAAACAAACCTACCTACCCGGCTCTACTGGGTGTGCGGGAATCAGAAAAAATGGCCACTGAACTGCTGACCGATGCGCTGGGTACGATAGCCGGAATGGATGAAAATGCCGATCCCTTGCGCTGGACTGCAGGATTGATGGTCAATCGCTCCTATTAATTAAGGGAAATCCCTTGCAACCATCGGCAATAAGCTCGATCATAGCTGTATAAGTATCAGGAGCCTGTCGGGCTTAGGAAAGGTTTACTGCGGCGGCAGGCTCCTAAGGACAGAATAACGAGACTTGGACGTGACATCAGAGAAACAATATCCCTTGCTGGAATTTATCAACACACCGCACGATCTGCGCCAGATCCCTGCGACCAAATTACCTGAACTGGCCCAGGAACTACGTGAATTCCTGATTGATTCTGTATGCCAAACCGGTGGTCATCTGGCAGCTGGACTGGGTACGGTCGAATTGACGATTGCCCTGCACTACATCTTTAACACCCCGGATGATCGCCTTGTCTGGGATATCGGTCATCAAAGTTATCCGCACAAGATTCTGACAGGACGACGTGAACAAATGGCAACCTTACGCCAGAAAGACGGCCTGGCTGGTTTTCCAAAACGTAGTGAAAGCAAATACGACACGTTTGGTGTTGGTCATTCCAGTACTTCAATAAGTGCCGCACTGGGTATGGCTATTGCAGCCTCAAAAGAAAACAAGGATCGCAAAGTTGTTTCCGTTATCGGTGACGGTGCCATGACAGCCGGTATGGCATTCGAGGCATTAAATCATGCCGGTGATCTGGATGCGAACCTGCTCGTTATTTTGAATGACAACAACATGTCTATCTCGGCCAATGTCGGTGGCTTATCACATTATCTTGCGCGCATTCTTTCTGGCAAATTTTATTCCACTGTACGTGAAGGCAGTAAAAAGGTGCTTGGTACCATGCCATCGGTCTGGGAGCTGGCACGTCGTGCAGAAGAACATGTTAAAGGTATGGTTGTCCCTGGCACGTTATTTGAAGAACTGGGTTTTAACTATATCGGTCCAATTGATGGTCACGATCTACCTACATTAACCAAGACACTGGAAAACATAAAGGCACTCAACGGCCCGCAATTCCTGCATGTTGTCACCAAAAAAGGGAAAGGCTTTACACCAGCCGAAGAAAACCCCAGTGCCTATCATGGTGTTGGCAAATTTGACCCCAAAACCGGTGTAATGGATAAGTCTAAAAACACGCAACCTACCTACACTCAAGTGTTTGGTCAGTGGTTGTGTGACATGGCACAGAACGATAAAAACCTGATCGGTATAACACCCGCCATGTGTGAAGGTTCCGGCATGGTCGAGTTTTCTGAAAAATATGCTGACCGTTATTACGATGTCGGCATTGCTGAGCAACATGCCGTCACATTAGCGGCCGGTCTTGCATGTGAAGGGTTAAAACCGGTTGTCGCTATCTACTCAACTTTCATGCAGCGTGCCTATGATCAAATTGTCCATGACGTGGCAATACAAAACCTGCCCGTGATGTTTGCCGTTGACCGTGCTGGTCTGGTGGGTCCCGATGGCCCAACTCATGCCGGTAGTTTTGATATCAGTTTCATGCGTTGTTTACCTAACATGACTATCATGGCACCGGCTGATGAAAATGAATGTCGCCAGATGTTGTACACCGGCCACATGCATGACGGTCCGAGCATGGTGCGTTATCCGCGCGGTACCGGCCCCAATGCCAATATTATAAAACCTATGTCACCACTGGATATCGGCAAAGCTGAAATTCGTCGCAAAGGCAAGAAGGTTGCCATACTCGCCTTCGGCAGTATGGTCGCCTCGGCAATGGAAACAGGTGAAAAGCTGGATGCCACGGTGGTTAACATGCGTTTCATCAAACCACTGGATGAAAACATGATTCAGGCCATGGCCCAGACCCATGATCTGCTCATAACGGTGGAAGATAATGCCGTAATGGGCGGTGCTGGCAGTGCAGTTAATGAAGTCCTGATGCAGAAAAACATCTCAATTCCGGTCATAAATATGGGAATCCCCGACAAATTCATCGAGCATGGGTCCCGCGAGGAGCTTTTGGCTGCCTGTCAGCTCGATTCTGATGGTATAATCGCCGCCATTGAAAATCCGGACACCCTGGCGGGTTGTCATATATCAGTAAGCAACGTAAAATCCTAGTAAATTAGTCAAGTATATCTACCGTGACCACTCTTTACACATTGAAAGTCGTAAGCGACTTTGCATCTGCACATAGTCTGCGCGACTACCCCGGCGACTGTCAGCGTTTGCATGGACACA
>DAOVJZ010000166.1 GCA_030632035.1 Granulosicoccaceae bacterium
CCTTTATTAAGAGGGTGATCAGGATTGCCCTCAATATAACGCACCTCACCATCACGCAGGGTCACACGGATCCCGCAACGACAGGCGCACATATAGCAGGTTGTATTTTTAACTTCGATGCGACCTTTATCATCAGCCGCAACGTTAATTTGGGATGTCATACGCTATCTGGTCCAGGGACAGGGTGCACAAAGTATAAGGGCACATGGTAAGACCGCAATTCACATCTTCGATAGTATATTAGATATTACTAATGCACTATTCGAAAACACTTATATTACAGATAAAAACAGCAATAACTTAACTACTAGAAACAGGGTTTTTCAGGCGCATTCTGGTAGCGTGTTACGCTATCCAACACCTCTTGATGAGCCGCCTCTTTACCTTGCCAGCCTTCTACTTTAACCCATTTACCTTCTTCAAGATCCTTGTAATGCTCGAAAAAGTGGCTGACCTGAGACAATAACAACGGAGGTAAATCATCAGGTGACTGTACCTTCTGATAGGAAACACACAACTTGTCAGTCGGTACCGCCAAGATTTTGTTATCTTTGCCGGATTCATCAGTCATGGTCAGCATACCGACCGGACGACAAGTAATGACCGAGCCACTGATCAATGGAACTGGTGTGACAACCAACACATCAACCGGATCACCATCTTCAGACAAAGTATGCGGCACATAGCCATAGTTACAAGGATAATGCATTGCCGTGTTCATGAAGCGATCAACAAACATCGCGCCTGTTTTCTTATCTACTTCATATTTAACAGGATCACTGTGTGATGGAATTTCGATAATAACGTTAACTTCTTCTGGTGACTTTTCGCCCGTACCCACCCTGTCCAGATTCATAATCTTTGCCCTTTGCCCAAATTCGCGCGTATTTTAACCGAGTAGATCAGCAAATTCTTATATTTTGTTGAACAGGAACGCGAATAAATAAATTCTATAAAATTCAAAAGAATAAACAGGGATGGCACTTGTTTGCACTGGATGATTTCGGTAGCTGCCTGAGTTCCTTTGCCTATCTCAAAAATCTGAAGGTGAATTAAATGCTCGGGGCGAGAGGATTCAAACCTCCAACCCCATATTTGTGCCTCAGCTTGAAGAACATCTCGATATAATCATTCATTATTCCTGTCGTCACCAAGGCAAGAAACTATTCATAAAAGACATGGGTTTAGAAACGCTGTGATTCATAACAGACAGGTCATATCGCATTTGATTCATGGACATATTTATATCACGCATATGCATATTCATTTCATGCATTGAAGCAGACTGGGAGTCCATCGTATGAGTCATAACGACCATATTTTTTGATATGGTGTCCGTATTAAGGACAATTGAATGCATATCTTCGCTTATTGCCACCATTTGTTCTGCAACAATAGTAACATCATGTGTCAAACTGTAAATCAGGAAGAATCCATACGCTGACAGAAGAATAAATGCAAACATAGAGGGGTAAACAATCATCTCCCAGCGGCGAGCACTGACAGTAAATACTTTTGTTAACTCATCCATGCTTTTACTTAAAACATGCTCCATACTGTCAGTAATGGTATCATTATAGTACCCGAACATGGATAGTTTTTTATCGCATACATTTGGGGAGTTCGGGCATGTATCCGGATCAGCAGTACAACCCTCAACACCAGGCTCACATTCAATAGATTCTATGATTATTTCCCTGACATTTTTTATTTTCTTTTTGGGTTTGTTTTTTTCATCTTGAGCACAACTTCCAGAACACTCTGATTTAGTACTTTTATCTTTTTTGTCATCGTCCAACATGGTACACCTCGATTTTAAAATAAACTGCTAAATGAATTGACTCATTCATTTATTATCCTGACATTTTCTGCTTGAGTTTTTCTGCGCTTTCAGAATCCAGCCCCTGAATAACGCGTAATAAATAATTAACCTGATATGGTTGTTTAAGCTCGATCAACCTGATAGCTGCCTCATAATAGGCTTTTCCAGCTTCTTGCCATTTTCCCTGCGCATAATAAACATTACCGAGCTCACCATATGCATCAGGGCCGAACTCTTTCTGTATTGTAAGTTCCCGATATGTCTTTTCTGCTTCCTGCATATCACCTTCCCAAAATGCCTTGCGTGCATGAATCAGCATTTTTCTTGAAGCAGACAACTCCATATCACTTGATGTATCAGCTGTATCAGACAGCTCTTTAAATGTATCCGTAACCGTTTCAGTTATATTATTTACAGTGTCTGCCACTGATTTAGTTATCTCTGTCACCATTCCCGCATCAGTATCAGAAGACGGCTCATCCAAGACGTCCATCTCAGTGTCCGAATTCTCAACTGGAACCTGATCAATTTCGTTAATCGCTGCAACTTGATGAGCTTCATTATCATTAGTCGTGCTATCAGCTCCAGACTTGTAACTGGGAATTTCTATGCCAAGCTTGTTACCTATTTCATTCAAGGCCATATCAACCGGCTCATTAATACGGGCCGAAAACAATTCGGCTCGGAAATAAACTGCGGCCAATACAGAAGCAATAACAGCAAACAGTCCAATATAATTCAGTAAATGTTTTATAATTTTCATATCCTACCCCTTGTATATTTATATGATATTGTTTAAGGCAAGCTCGGGATGCAAAGCCTGTGCAAGATCGTAAAATTCTTCTGCACCCTTACTCCTGGGGGCCAGTTCAAAAACAGACAATCCTTCACTCAAAGAGCGTCTAAAAGAAGTCCGTTGACAAAGCCTGTGTCTCACTACATTTAAGTTGCCAAGCATGTTCAAGGCTTCTTCAGCCTCATCTGATTCACGCACTGCTATATGTGTATCTGCTCTATTCACAAAAGCAAATAGCTCCGGAGTCTTATTATTGGTTGCCTCATCAATAATGTGTAAAAATCGTTGTGTCGCCCATATATCAGGCTGACTTGGGGGCACAGGTATAATTACTCGATCAGCTATGCTAATTGCTTCTTTCATTCCATCCATATTAGCGGAACCAACATCTATCAGAACATGGCCATTGTGCATGGCCAATTGCTCATTGAGTTTTCCATGAATTTCATTTAAACCTTTCACTATTAAAACTGGAGTCACACCTTCTTCATAGCGCACTCTGGCTAGATCTTGTAATGTTGACTGAGGATCAAGATCATATGTAATGACTTTTTGCCCCATCATCAGCAACCATAAGGCCAGGTTAAAAGTAACTGTGCTTTTACCTGCCCCTCCTTTTAAATTAGCTATTACTGTAATCACATTTAGCCTGTTATGGTTGATAAGGCGTTTGATTTTCAATCCGGGTGTAATCTTTTGGTATCTTGAATAATTTAGCCGCCTGTTTAGCAATTTTAATATTCTTTAATTCACGCATATACCCGCCTGGTAACACTTCACGTATTGCCATCTTTAACTCCGGGTCATACCATTGAAATGAAATCCTGTTTTCTCCATTAGGACGGCTCATTGTGCGCTGCCACTTTTCAGTCTTTCGGCCATTCATTTTTTCCTTTAATACCATTTTTAATTCAGCCAAAGATCCATCCGGAAAATATTCTCGTAATGCCAGTTTTCTTTTGACATCAATCCAGTGCAATGTACGCAACTGTCGCCCCTGACTATTGCTGATCACCTGCCACTTTTCTGTTTCAATACCGTCTATTTTTTCTTTCCCTAACATCTGGCATTGCGCACCAGACATTTGATCACAGGGACTATTATCTGTTTTAGTCTCATTAGTCACAGGTTTGTTTGTGTTAATCTCCTTATATGCTCTTTGTTGAGTGTTAATCATCACAACACGACCTTGTTCAGGAAAAGAAATCTCAATCATCTTTTGATTATTGATGTTTGACTCAGTTCGCACTGCTTTTTTCCCTACATATATCTTTGTTCTTACTTCAGGTTGCTGTGGAGTAGTCATAACAGCATCTGCCGAAAATTCAGCAGCGTCACCTATAGCAAATGATTGACTTGTCAATATCAGCCATGTACTTATAAGTAATAAACGAAATAAATTTAACATCAGCGCACCACTCAAAATATTTTGATAATAGTTTCTAGTATTAGTGACATATTCACGTCCCTGTGCTTCAGTCCATAATACCTACTTAGTGTTTTTTTGCTGCTGTGGTGCAGGTGCTGCATAGCCTGGAGGATAAGCAGGTGCATAACCGCCATAAGCTGGAGGATAAGCAGGTGCATAACCGCGATAAGCTGGAGGATAAGCAGGTGCATAACCGCCATAGCCTGGGTAACCACCATAACCGCCTGGGTAACCACCACCATAACCGCCTGGGTGACCACCATAACCACCATAGCCTGGGCCATAGCCATTATAGCCACCGCCACCATAGCCGTTATAGCG
>DAOVJZ010000139.1 GCA_030632035.1 Granulosicoccaceae bacterium
TCTTCTTTAACCAGTGAAGTCAGATGCTTTTTGGATTTGAGGGTCTTTTGTAGATCTTCCTGTTCTTCCTTGAGCTCCTTTTGCTCAGCCGTGATTTTCATTTCTTCGAGCTTGGCCAGGTGGCGCAATTTCAAATCCAGAATGGCATCAGCCTGTACATCAGTAATCTTGAATCTTTTCATCAACACCAGTTTAGGTTCGTCTTCATGACGAATGATCTTGATCACCTCATCAATATTCAAAAAGGCAACCAATAAGCCATCCAGAATATGCAGTCGTTCCGAAACTTTATCCAGACGGTATTGCAAACGACGACGAATGGTATCGGTACGATAAACCAGCCACTCAGACAACATCTGTTTGAGTGATTTAACCTGTGGTTTACCATCGTTACCAATCACATTCATATTCACACGATAGGTGCGTTCCAGATCAGTTACGGCAAACAGGTGTCCCATTAATTCATCAAGATCAATGCGATTAGAACGTGGCACAATGACCAGACGAGTTGGATTTTCATGATCTGATTCATCGCGCAAATCTTCGACCATCGGCAGTTTTTTGGCATTAATCTGGTTTGCTATTTGCTCCATGATACGTGCACCCGATACCTGATGTGGCAAGGCGGTAATTACAATATCACCACTCTCCTGCTCGTATTTCGCACGCATACGAATAGAACCATTACCCGTCTTGTACATCTGGGAAATTTCTTTTTTAGGTGTAATAATTTCAGCATCGGTTGGATAGTCCGGCCCCTTGACCTTTTTACATAGGTCACTATTGGTTGCATCTGGTTTGTCCAGCAACACAACACAGGCTTTTACAATTTCATGGATATTGTGCGGCGGGATATCGGTACTCATACCGACTGCAATACCACTCGTACCATTCAACAATATATTGGGTAAACGAGCTGGTAACAGGACAGGTTCTTTTAATGTGCCGTCAAAATTAGGTTGCCAGTCAACTGTCCCAAGACCAACTTCAGATAAAAGTACTTCAGCATATTTGGATAACTTGGCCTCGGTATAACGCATGGCGGCAAAGGATTTCGGATCATCTTGTGAACCCCAGTTTCCCTGCCCATCGACCAGTGGATAGCGATATGAAAAAGGTTGCGCCATTAACACCATGGCTTCGTAACAGGCACTATCACCATGTGGGTGGAATTTACCCAGCACATCACCGACCGTACGCGCCGATTTTTTATATTTAGCAATTGAGCTTAAACCCAATTCAGACATGGCATACACAATACGACGCTGTACCGGTTTCAGACCATCACCGACATGCGGCAAGGCGCGGTCAAGAATCACATACATGGAATAATTCAAATACGCATTTTCAACAAACGTACTTAACGGTAATTGCTCGACACCTTCAAAACTGGGTTGTTGTTGTTTTTTCTTAGTCATTGTTTATTAATAAGTCTGCCAGATTGCCTTTCTCTTCAAGCCATTGTTTACGATCAGCGGCACGTTTTTTTGCCAGTAGTTTATCCATCATTTGATCCACACCATCAGCCGCATCGACTGTTAATCGGACAAGACGACGTGTATCCGGTGCAATGGTGGTTTCTCGCAATTGCAAAGGATTCATTTCTCCCAATCCTTTGAAACGTTGGGTATTAACTTTGCCTTTAATTTTCTCGGCATCAATACGATCAAGTATGCCCTGCTTTTCTGCATCATCCAGCGCATAATAAACTTCCTTGCCTACATCAATACGATAAAGCGGTGGCATTGCAACATAGATATTGCCAGCACTGACTAATGGGCGGAAATGGCGCAAGAACAGCGCACATAACAAGGTAGCAATATGTGCGCCATCAGAATCTGCATCAGCAAGAATGCAGATTTTTCCATAACGTAAATTTTTTAGATTATCTGAACCGGGCTCGATCCCGATCGCAATAGAAATATCATGTACTTCCTGTGAAGCTAACGCCTGATTGGAATCAACTTCCCACGTATTCAGGATTTTACCGCGTAACGGCATAATGGCCTGAAACTCACGGGCACGTGCCTGCTTGGCCGAACCACCCGCTGAATCCCCTTCCACCAAAAACAATTCTGTCAGCGCCGGATCCTGTGAAGAACAATCTGCCAGTTTGCCCGGTAACGCCGGCCCGCCAGTTGTTCTTTTACGTATTACCTTTTTACCCGTGCGCAAACGGTTTTGTGCACGGTTGATCACCAGTTCAGCAATCGCTTCACCGGCTTCAATGTGTGAATTCAGCCAGATGCCGAATGCATCACGCACCACACCGGAAACAAACGCGGCACATTCGCGTGAAGAAAGTCGTTCCTTTGTTTGTCCCGAAAATTGCGGATCATCCAGCTTAACTGAAAGCACATAACTGCAACGTTCCCACACATCATCCGGTGCTATCTTGATGCCACGTGGTAATAAATTCCTGAATTCACAAAACTCACGAACCGCTTCGGTCAGCCCGGTGCGAAAACCATTAATATGGGTACCACCTTGCGATGTATAGATCAGGTTGACATAGCTTTCACCCACAATTTCATCAGCCTCTGGCAACCAGACTACTGCCCAATCTGCCGTCTCGGCATGACCTGTCATACTACCGGTAAAAGGCTCCTCCGGTAACATAGGTGCGCCTTTAAGCTCACCAGTTAAATAAGTAACCAGTCCGTCTTCAAAATACCATTCAAGCAGTTCACCGGTATTTTCGTCCTTAAACTTAATAGTCAGTCCCGGGCACAATACCGCCTTGGCGCGCATTGAATGCTTGAGACGGGAAACAGAAAATTTGGGGGAATCGAAAAATTTCTTGTCCGGCCAGAAACGAATAGTCGTACCGGTATTACGTTGCCCAACTGTACCTACTTTTTTCAGTTTTGATTTTGGATCGCCACTGGCATAAGACTGATTGTATTCCTTGCCACCACGCTTGATCCAGATTTCCAGATTTTTGGACAAGGCATTAACAACCGAAACACCCACACCGTGCAGACCACCTGAGAACTGGTAATTCTTATTGGAAAATTTACCGCCCGCATGCAAGCGCGTCAGGATCAACTCAACACCGGGGACTTTTTCTTCCGGGTGAATATCAACCGGCATACCACGGCCATCATCACTAACCGTAAGGGAATGATCCTTATGCAGGGTAACTTCGATATTTTTGGCATAACCGGCCATTGCCTCATCAACACTATTGTCGATGACTTCCATCGCCAGATGGTTGGGGCGTTCGGTCTGTGTGTACATCCCCGGACGGCGACGTACGGGTTCCAGCCCACTGAGTACTTCGATATCGGAAGCGTCGTATGAATTGCTCATTTTGTAATTATTATCAGATTATTTGGAAACTTCTGTTCTATTAATCATACATCCAGCCGGAGTTCTGATCATTGTATTCTATTCGCCTGACAATCTCGTCTTTTTTAAAGGGCATATCACTCATGCGGTCACATAAATAATTATTGTACAGATCAGCTCGGTAATAATGTGAATGACCTATATGTTTCCATTTGGCCTGTTTCATTGGATAAAACTTGTTACCACTGGCTGTGGCATAAACTTTGTATTCTTGCATTGCGCAGTGGATGCCCTCATAGAATACATTTCTGACACCATTGGTCGATTTTAAAACAATACTGTAACGAACAACGCCGTCCTCTCCCACACTGAGGGATTTTTTATCTATGAAATGCTCGTAACTGGTTCTGTGTGTATCAATTGAGATGTGAATCAGATCATCATCATCAGGTAATGACGGGATAGTAATTTTGCCTTCTTCCCATTTCTCATCCAGACTTTCATCATAATCCCCAAGCGGGGCATCCTGATAAAGGCTTTCAAACCCGTCTTCAGCAAGCAATGGAGAAAAAGAAACGAAAGAAACAATACCCAGAATAAAAATTGTCAGGTGTTTATTTAGCATATGCAACCGGTAAACCATCAGTTTTGATTTCCGGCTATTCTAAAGGAAACCGAATACCAATTGGAATAAAATCTGCCCGGTTTTTATCGGCTGATTGATTTAATCCAGGTCTGCAAGCAGAGAATCCTTGATATTTGATGGAATTGGATCGACCTGATGACAATACGCTTCATGTTCAATACCCATACCAATATTCGCACCATTCTTCACCGCTAAAACTATCTCCGGTGTCAGTTGAAAGCGCAGGAAATGTACTGATGAGGTTTTCTCTTCTGTATCACGTTCCAGATCTTCATCGGCAATCGCCCAGACATGATCAAAGCCATCAACCTTGGCCCAGACCCGTTTTTCAACCCCAATCATTTTCGCCAATGCCTCTTTACGTCGTTCGACATCGGTATACTCAATCATGAAGGTGGCCTTCCAGTTGTCACCATCCGGGATCAGTGGATTGTAGACATTGAGTTCTTCATTGATACCATCGGCCTCAAAAACACGTTCAATGCGTAACATTTCCTGAATCTGGTATTGCATGGTCAACTTGTCTTCAAAATACAAGGTTGCATGCTCACCAATTTGTACATTGCGATTTTTCTTGTGTGCCATAACCCTGGAACGAAACTCGGAACGTGCTTCTGCATATTGTTCCAGACTGAAAAGTTCATCTCGTGTTAATTTTTGCATGTCTGTATTCTCAATCGTGTTTTCCATTTTCTTACCCGCATTAAATACCATATGCCATTCGTAACAATGTCAATGGATGTTCTGGCTGTTTATCTTCTTTCAAGCCATTTTCAATCTGGTGACCTGCCATTGGGCAGTCACTACCATAATGATCGGCATTAGCCTTCTGTACTCGAGTTACAACCGGGCGACAGATTTTCATTGAGGCCGCATGAAATTCTGACTTAACCGCATAAGTTCCATCATGACCAGAACAACGTTCGATGACTTCCACTTCGGTGTCAGGTACCAGTTGCAACACATCACGTGTCTTGGCACCAATGTTTTGAACACGCTGATGACACGCCGCATGATAAGCAACTTTACCCAGACTGTTTTTAAAGTTGGTATTTAACTGACCCTCATTATTGCGCAACATCAAATATTCAAATGGATCA
>DAOVJZ010000027.1 GCA_030632035.1 Granulosicoccaceae bacterium
ATTGCTGGTGCGATCACGAAAATCAGTCTGGAAATTGAATTCTGCGACCACTACATCAGGTTTGTTTTTCTTGAGCCAACTATTGGCCTTGCGCACAGAATTGACCATCTCAACCTGATAACCAGCCTGTTGATACAAATTAGTAAAATTGGGGTATCCACCCAATTCCACAACGCTTAATAATTTAAGGTTTGTACTATTCATTAATATTCAGATTGTAGTTACAAACCCTTGGCTAGATCAGCTTTCAGGTCTTCAATATCTTCCAGACCAACCGCAATACGCAACATGCCATCACCAATCCCTGCATCAGCACGTTGTTCCGGTGTCAGTCGTCCGTGTGTCGTTGTTGCAGGATGAGTAATGGTTGATTTGGTATCACCCAGATTAGCAGTAATCGAAATCAATTGTGTATTATCTACCACGCTCCATGCCGCTTTCTTGCCTCCCTTCACCTCAAAGGCCAGCACACCACCAAAACCAGTTTGTTGTTGTTTGGCGAGTTCATGCTGCGGATGCGATGCAAGACCGGGATAAAATACCCTTTCCACACTAGATTGTGATTCCAGCCACGTTGCCAACTCCAATGCATTGGCTGAGTGTGCCTTCATACGTAACGACAGGGTTTCCAATCCTTTCAGATGAACCCATGCATTGAACGGACTTAACGTAGGTCCCGCTGTACGCAGAAAACCGAATACTTGTTCACCTACAATATCCTTGTTACCGACAACAGCACCACCCATACAACGGCCCTGGCCATCAATGTATTTCGTACCGGAATGAATAACCACATCCGCACCCAGCTTCAGCGGCTGTTGTAATGCTGGTGTACAAAAACAGTTATCAACAACCAGCAAACACCCTTTGCTGTGCGCGAGATCGGCTAGCGCCTTGATATCGGCGATCTCTGTTAGCGGGTTAGAAGGCGTTTCAATAAACAATAATTTCGTATTGGGTTTAATAGCCTGTTCCCATTCCCCTATATCCGTCTGCGATACAAAACTAGTCTCTACACCAAACGGGGCAAGATATTTATTAAACAATACCGTCGTACTGCCAAAGATAGCGCGCGATGACACAATATGATCGCCGGCTTTAAGCAAACCCATGCAAGTACTCAGGATTGCCGCCATGCCAGAGCTGGTCGCAACGCAGGATTCCGCCTCTTCCAGTGACGCGAGTCGATCCTGAAATGTGCGCACTGTTGGGTTAGTGAAACGGGAATAGATGTTACCCGGTTCATCACCTGCAAAACGTGCCGCAGCCTGCGCTGCACTTTCGAACACATAACTGGACGTCGGGAAAATAGCTTCGCTATGTTCACCTTCATGAGTTCGTACCTGACCGGCACGGACCGCCCGTGTGTCAAAACCGTATTCGTCTGTCATAATTTCACCTTTTTTAATGCAAATTACCGGTTTTTTATGCCTCATAAAATTTGAGATTTTGTTCGAGGGCAAGGCGTGGTGCTTGTGAGTAGCGCAATTAACATTGTTAGTTAATGAGCAACGCAGCAAGTGCCACAACGCGGCCATCGGACAAAAGATCAATTTTCAGGCACAAAAAAACCCGCTTATGGCTAAAGCAGGCTCCTGTCCCACGCTTTAGCTGTATTTTTAATGTGCCCGCAAGCTGATATCAAATCGGCGCTGATGGTTAGCTTAGGTAAACGCCAACCCGTTGTCAATATCGTCAGGCTGAATTATGCAACTCAATGACCGTGCTGTCGTTGGCCATCTCACCGGATTCTTCGTTATCCTGCTGTTCCTTGGCAGAATCGTTACGCAGGTTTTCAATCTTGGCCAGATATTCTGCGCTTACATCACCGGTTACATATTCATTATTAAAACATGAGCAATCAAAATGCTTGATGGATTTGTTGCCTTTCTGAACGGCATCAATCAGATCTTCCAGATCCTGATATACCAGCCAGTCGGCACCAATGGCCTCGGCAATTTGTTGTTCGTCACGATCATGGCCTATCAATTCTTTTACCGAGGGCATATCAATGCCATATACATTCGGGTAACGCACAGGTGGTGCAGCAGAAGCAAAATAAACCCTTTTTGCGCCCGCCTTTCGCGCCATTTCAATAATCTGTTTGGATGTCGTGCCGCGCACAATGGAATCATCTACCAGCATGACATTCTTGCCCCTGAATTCCAGATCAATGGCATTCAGTTTTTGTTTAACTGATTTCTTGCGCTGTTTTTGCCCTGGCATAATAAAAGTGCGCGCAATATAACGATTCTTGATAAATCCTTCGCGATATTTCACACCCAGCTCGTAGGCCATCTGTAACGCCGATGTACGACTTGTGTCAGGAATAGGAATTACAACATCAATATCATGATCCGGTTTTATGCGTTTGATTTTCTGTGCCAGCATCTCACCCATACGCAAACGGGACTTGTAAACTGACACACCATCAATAATGGAATCAGGACGTGCAAAATAAACATATTCAAAAATACAGGGGGAATGAATTGGATTGTCTGCACATTGTTTTGCAAACATGCCCTTCTTATCATCAATGAACACAGCTTCGCCCGGCTCTATGTCGCGTATGATTTCAAATCCCAGAGAGTCTAATGCGACACTTTCTGATGCAAACATGTATTCATCACCTCGTTCTGTTTTGCGTTTCCCCAGAATCAGTGGACGAACACCATAAGGATCACGAAAACCGACAATTCCGTAGCCGGTAATCATCGCAACCGCGGCATAACCACCACGACAACGCTTATGCAAACAAGCTACTGCATTAAATACATCTTCTTCAGTCGCACGCAGTTTTCCCTGACGTTGTAATTCATGGGCAAACACATTCAACAAGATTTCAGAATCAGAATTGGTATTGATATGACGCAGATCGTCACGGAACAAATCTTCCTTTAATTGTTCGGCATTGGTCAGGTTACCGTTATGTGCCAGAGAAATACCATAAGGTGAATTCACATAAAAAGGCTGGGCTTCAGATGATGATGAACAACCTGCGGTAGGATAACGCACATGCCCTAATCCCATATTGCCTTGCAGGCGACGCATATGACGAGTGTGAAAAACATCGCGCACCAGCCCGTTGTCCTTACGCAAAAACAAGCGACCTTGTTCACCACTGGTCACCATGCCAGCGGCATCCTGTCCACGATGCTGCAGAATCGTCAGGGCATCAAATAATGCCTGATTCACATTGGTCTTAGCGACTATTCCAACTATCCCGCACATGGGCTAAATCCTGAAGAATAACAACTGTATAAGTATAGCGGCTGGGGCATAAAATAACCTAGGTAAAATTCAAGAAAGGCATCAAAACACGATGTTTTTGCTGATGCTTTGAGGTAATAGCCCACGCACGAATAATGCCGGTTTTTGTGCATAAGGTAATAATAGCGATTGTTTCCACCAGTTATCACGTGGCACAGCAGTCAAGCCTGCGAGCAGAACCAGGATCACCACAATAACACCGCCACGAGCAATGCCAAACACAATACCCAGCATACGATCAGTACCGGTCAGTCCGGATTTGGTCACCAGCTTGCTAACAAAATAATTGATAATACTGCCAAGGATAATGACAGATACAAACAAGATACTGAATGCCGTCGTAATGCGTACTGATGGGATACTGATCATATCTGCCATCAAGGAAGAAAGATGGCTCGAGAAGGTCAATGCAATCCAGATAGCCACAATCCAGACTGCCAGAGAAAGTGCCTCTTTAACGAAACCACGAAACAGACTGATAAACGCTGAAATAATAATAATGCCGATAATGGCGTAATCTATCCAGACCATGATTTATTCTTATTTATCCTAGAATCTGTAGTTGACCGCTTAAGTCAGTATTCTACCAAAGCTATGAAGGCAAAAAAAGCAATCCCTTACGGATAACGCACGATCAGGCCTTTTAACCCTGTTTCCCGATCTATTTGTTGCTTCAGTTTTTTGGCCTGGTCATAGTCATAAAGCTGTTCGACCCGTACACGATAGCGTGCGCCGCTGCTTCCATAGGTCTTCTCATAAGAGGCCAAAAAGTCCTTTTTCTTGAGTTTATTGACCAGCGCAATCGCGCCTTTTTCACTGGAAAGCACGGCCACCTGCACTGTCCATGACACCATTCCCGTTTTTGGAGATGATTCTTCTTTAACGATGGCTTTAGGTTTAGTGGCAACCTTGGCTTTCGTCTGTGTATCGGCAGGCTTGGCACTCGGCGTAGGTGATTTCCCTATCGGGATGAGTGCCCTGTTTTTGGTTCCCTCCAGAGGAATAACCTGAGATGAAAACTTTTCCTCTGGTTTTCGTTCAGGCTTTGGCGCAGGTTTAATTTCTATTTCCGTAACAGGTACACCAGAATCAGTTGATATACGTTCGTCCAGAATACTGGGGATAAAAATCACCGCCAATGATATCAATACCACGGCGCCGACCAGTCTTTGTTTTAGTTGTATATCCAATCCCCAATACCTCTTCTTAAGCCCCTAAAACAGCGCTGACTGCGTTGAAAAGAAACTCAAAATATTTATGCCCGTATGTTGGGTACTCATTTACTAACATGTAAACTCCGTTTTTTCGTTTCTTTTCGCCTTGCCATCATCTGTTTTATGAGCTTAATTACCAGCACCCTAATTATAATACAGGTTCTGCATCACATCGCTAACTGTATAGAAAGAACCAAAAACAATAACGCGATCATTCTTGTTCAAATCAGGCACAATACTCTGACAGGCATCACGCACAGAATCATGTAGTGTCACCTTGTCCTGATGAATCGCTTTAGCCAGTTCCTCAGCCTTGATACCACGTGGCACATCCAGGCTACATACATGCCAGTTATCGATCACATCCTGCATCTTTTCAACCACACCGGTAACGTCTTTATCATTCAACATGCCAAAAACAGCATGGGTTTTACCTGCGCATGAGTTGGCAGATAAATTTTCCGCCAGTACTTCGGCCGCATGCGGGTTATGTGCCACATCCAGAATCCAGCACGGCTCTTCTTTTACAATCTGGAACCGTCCAGCCAGTGTTGCCTTTTGTAATCCTTTTTCAATGTTTTCTCTGTTAACACTAATATGTTCAGGGAGCTTTGTTAATACCGCTAATGCCGCCGCCGCATTTTGTAATTGATATTCCCCGGCCATAAATGGTCTGGCCATGTGTTCATATTTAGTTTCAAAATCACACCACGACCAGTCTTTATCTGACCAACCATAATGAAAATCACGTGCCACCAATGACAAAGGCACATTGTTTTTGTCTGCATACTTGAGTAATGACAAGGTTGGATCAAGATCACCATAAATAGCAGGTTTGCCAGTACGCATAATACCGGCCTTCTCCAGTGCAATGGTTTCGCGGTCAGTACCTAACCAGTCTGTGTGATCGACACCGATAGAGGTAATCAGCGCAACATCGGCATCAATAATATTCACCGCATCCAGTCGTCCGCCCATGCCGGTCTCAAGAATAACAACATCCAGCTCAGCATGATTAAAAATATCCAGTGCTGCCAACGTGCCAAATTCAAAATAGGTGATTGAAGTATCACCTCTGGCCTGATCGACACGCTCAAACGCCTCACACAAGGATTGATCATCAACATCATTAGCATTGAGACGAATACGCTCGTTGTAATGAACAAGATGCGGTGAAGTATAGGCGCCGACACGATAACCGGCCGTGGTCAAAATGGCTTCAAGAAACGCAACGCAAGAACCCTTGCCATTTGTACCCGCCACCGTGATAACAACATAACCTGGCTTTTCAGATGCGAGCTGTTGATAGACTTTACTGATGCGTTCCAGTCCCAACTCGATTTCAGCCGGATGTAATGTTCCCTGCCAATCAAGCCAATCAGAAAGTGTTTCAAATCTCATTTAGCACCTTGTTTATTATCATCCATTCGTCCAGCTTTTGTTCTTTTGACAACATGGCCATTGCCGGGCTTGTTGATGGCAGCCGATAATATTCTATGTGGCTATGTTTTAGTGATATTTTCGGGATAACGTGTTTATTGTATTCTTTCTCAGCCTTCGCACCATTAAAAAATACATGCTTTATATTGTTGTTGTTTGAATAAAATAATTCAAAATCATTTGTAATAACCGAGGAATCCTTGATTGATGAATCCAGACTCCCTTCACGCTTGCATGATTTCAGCACATCCCATATTGCTACCCCTGCCTTTGCAACTGTCTCCTGTTTCCCTTCATAAGTAATGCTTGGATCCATACACAACATCTCGCCCATGATATACCAGAACTTGTTTTGGGGATGGGCATAATACTGGTTTTCGTTAAGAGAGGCCTCTCCGGGCATGGAACCCAGTATCAGCACGGTTGCACTTTTGTCTGCAATTGGCGGAAAACCAATTAGTGTGGTCATGTTTAGGGGGGTTAATGCGGTGAATGCTGCTTTGTCATCATGGATAACAGGTTGGCAATCTTGTCGCGCATATCACGACGGTCGATGATCATATCAATCGCACCATGTTCCAGTAAAAACTCGCTGCGCTGAAAACCATCTGGCAATGTTTCACGTACGGTTTGCTCAATCACACGCGGACCGGCAAAACCAATCAGCGCATTCGGTTCAGCGGCATTAATATCACCGAGCATAGCCAGACTGGCCGATACACCGCCCATAGTGGGATCAGTCATCACGGAAATAAACGGGATACCACGCTTGTTGAGTCGTGATAATGCGGCACTTGTTTTGGACATTTGCATTAATGAGAACAGGGCTTCCTGCATGCGCGCGCCACCACTGGCAGAAAAACAAATCAACGGGATGTTTTCTTCAATACTGGCATTGACCGCACGCACAAATTTTTCACCCACAACCGAACCCATAGAACCGCCCATATAACCAAAATCAAACGCAACTGCCACAAGTGGAACTTCTTTTACCTTGCCCTTGATGACGAGCAACGCATCTTTTTCTTCCGTTTTCTTTTGTGCCTGACTTATACGATCTTTATATTTTTTGCTGTCCTTGAATTTAAGGATATCAACAGGCTCCAGATTGGCCGCAATTTCCATACGTCCTTCTTCATCCAGAAACAGCTCCAGTCGGCGACGCGCGCTAATGCGCACATGACTACTGCACTTGGGGCACACATCCAGATTACGTTCCAGCTCTGCACGATACAACACAGCACCACAGGCTTTACAGTTGTACCAGACACCTTCCGGCACGGTTTTCTTTTTAGTGCCGCCTTCGGTCCTGATACGTGAGGGTAATAGTTTTTCGAACCAGCTCATTTTGATTTTTAAGTTTAAATTTTTAGTTAAAAGTTATTTAGAGGCTGCCTTTTCCATGCCGCTATCCAGCGCACTACGCATGGAAGATAAGACTGCAACCACTTCTTTTTGTATATTGTCCGGTTTATCTGCAAATTCTTCAAATTTATTGACCAGGGCACTGCCTACTACCACGGCATCGGAAACTGAGCCCACGCTTGCAGCTGTTTCCGCATCCTTAATACCAAACCCGACACCAATCGGGATATCAGTATGGGCGCGAATCTGTTTCATCTTGTCTGCAACACCCTGTATATCAAGATTAGCGGCACCAGTAACACCTTTCAATGAAACATAGTAAACAAAGCCACTGGCAACAGAACAAACCTTTTTGATTCTGTCATCGGTTGTGGTCGGCGCAATCAGGAAAATCGGATCAAGATTGTTACTACTGAAAATGTCCATCACATCTTCAGCTTCTTCCGGCGGCAAATCGACAGTTAACACTCCATCAACACCCGCGGCAGAGGCCTCTTGTGCGAACTTTTCATAACCCATAATCTCAACCGGATTTAGATACCCCATCAAAACAACGGGGGTCTGTTCATTTTGCTTACGAAACTCTTTTACCATCCCGATGACATCACGCAAACTGGTGTGATATGCCAGCGCGCGTTCACTCGCTTTTTGAATTACCGGGCCATCGGCCATTGGATCAGAAAACGGCACACCCAGTTCAATCACATCGGCACCGGCTTCGACCATGGCATGCATCATCGGCACAGTGACTTCCGGTTTTGGATCACCGGCAGTAATAAACGGAATCAATGCAGTACGCTGTTGCGCACGCAAATTATCGAAACAAGGCTTTAATCGACTACCGGCCATCAGAGTGTAATTCCTTCGCGTGCGGCTACGGTGTGAATATCTTTATCACCACGGCCGGATAAATTAACAACAATCACCTGATCTTTTTTCATGGTCGGTGCCAGCTTCTTGGCATAGGCCAGTGCATGACTGGATTCCAGTGCCGGAATAATACCTTCAATCAGTGTTAATGCATGAAATGCATCCAGTGCTTCATCATCTGTGACCGCAACATAACTGGCGCGCTCAGTGTCTTTTAACCAGGCATGCTCAGGACCAACACCTGGATAATCCAGGCCGGCTGAAATCGAATGAGTCTCGATGATCTGCCCGTCCTTATCTTCCATTAAATAAGTACGATTACCATGTAACACACCGGGTTCACCGGCGCACAAGGGTGCGGCGTGTTTGCCAGTTTCAATTCCGGAACCGGCGGCTTCAACACCATAGATGGCGACATCCTTATCGGCAAGGAAGGGATAAAACAAACCAATCGCATTCGAACCACCACCCACACACGCAACCAGTGCATCCGGTAGCTTGCCGGTTTGCGCCATGCATTGCTCTTTGGCTTCACGACCAATCACAGCCTGAAAATCACGTACCATCGCAGGATACGGATGCGGGCCTGCAACCGTACCAATAATATAAAAAGTGTTGTCCACATTCGTGACCCAGTCACGCATGGCTTCATTGAGTGCATCTTTTAATGTTTTGGAACCCGATGTCACCGGCACCACTTTTGCACCCAACAATTTCATTCTGAATACATTACTGGCCTGACGCTGAATATCTTCCGCGCCCATATACACAACACATTCCATACCAAAACGCGCGGCCACGGTAGCTGATGCCACACCATGTTGACCGGCACCCGTTTCAGCAATAATCCGCTTCTTGCCCATGTAACGCGCAAGCATCGCCTGACCCACGGTATTGTTAATCTTGTGTGCGCCGGTATGGTTTAAATCTTCACGTTTAAGATAAATTTGTGCGCCGCCAAGCTCCCTGCTCCAACGCTCGGCGTGATACAACGGAGACGGACGACCAACATAATTCGCCAACGTGTCATCCAATTCTTTAAGGAAAGCGGGATCTTTTAAATAATGCTCGTAGGCTTCACGCAACTCTTCCAGCGCGGCCATGAGGGTTTCGGAAACGAAACGGCCGCCATACGGCCCAAAATGTCCGCTGGTATCGGGTAAATTGTACTGACTGTAATCGAAGGCTGACTTTTGATTCACTAAATTAATTCCAAACTCTACGCAGGGTTATGCACCCTGAACTGCACGTACAAAAGCAGTCATTTTATCTGCATCCTTAATACCCCTGGACGACTCCACACCACTGCTGACATCAACGGCATAAGGACTTGTCTGGCGGATGGCCTCGGCGACATTGTCAGGATTCAAGCCACCGGCAAGGATTATAGGTTTTTTTGGCTGTGCTGGCACCTTTTCCCAATCAAAGACCTCACCGGTACCACCCCGCGCCTTGTCACTGTGGACATCCAGCAAAAACGCACTGGCATCAGGATAAGCGCCCATTTCAGCGTCAATATTAGTATTTGCCCCCATCCGGATAGCCTTAAAATAGCGCCGCCCAAAGTCAGCACACAGCGCCTGAGACTGATCCCCGTGAAACTGAAGCACATCCAGCGATACCTCATCCAGCACCGTCTGGATCTCATATTGAGTCTCATCCACAAACAACCCCACCACACTGGTAAAAGGAGACACAACAGCCACAATATCCTGTGCCTGCTCAATCGTCACCGCACGTGGACTCTCGCCATAAAAGACCAACCCAATCGCATCCACGCCGAGATTTGAGGCCAGGATGGCATCTTCGGGACGTGTAATACCGCAGATTTTGATTTTTGGGGTCATAAGGTAAATTCTTGAATTATTAGGGGTTATTGTAGCGTATTTTTTGTCACTGCGTGACATAGCTATTACCCCTTCCCCCTTGATGGGGGAAGGTTGGGATGGGGGTGAAATGTTTTGATGTCACTGCGTGACGGCTTGTTTTTTTATGTCGGGGCTGTGCCGGACGGGAGGGAAAACCACCCTAGTCTTATTTATTGATTATGCATTATCGCGATACTTAACCTGCGCGCCTTTTAGAAAGTTACGCAATATCTGATCTTTACACTCACGATAGTGTTTATGATTTTCCTTCCGGAAAAACGCACTTAATTCATGTTTACTGATGGTCACATCCGTCTCACCCAAAATCTCCAAAATATCTTCAGCTTTCAGGTCTAATGCGATTTTTAATTTCCTGAAAATAATATTATTAGACAAACGCTTCTCTGGCACGGGTTGCGGCCCTTCTCTCTTGCCTCGCCGGTCGACAATAAAACCATTGAGGAAAGTCGCCAACTGAATATCACTACAATTCTGAAACGCAGGATCATCATCCTTTTTTAACCAATCACTGATCTGCTCCCGCGTCACCTCAAGATCAGCCAAGCCAAATATTGAAATCATCTTAGAATCGTCAAGATCGAAAATATAACGCACACGGCGTAAGACATCGTTATTGGTCACAAATGCTCCCTACTTTGGGGTAGTTGGTGATGGGGGGGGTGAAGGGGTATTGTAGCGTGTTTTTGGATGTTTATGTTTTTGGAAGCAGAGTAAAAATATATTTGATATTGCTCTATATTTTTACTCTGACCCCAAATGTTTCAAATGTTGTGTCTAAATGCTTTTGCTGTAACAGAGGCCAATATCAGTCTGTAGAGTGCCTTTTGTGTCTCGCTCATGGTGATATAACTATTTGGTTTTGCTCATTTCTTGAACATATAAGCATTTATACGCCATGCTGCGCACAGCGTATAAATGCTTATATGTTATGCTATTAAAAATTAATGGAATCATCTGAAAAACAGTTGGAATAATTCATACATGAGAACAGTTGCTTTAAATCACTTACAAGCTG
>DAOVJZ010000229.1 GCA_030632035.1 Granulosicoccaceae bacterium
GGCTGGGCGATCAGCTTAAGGTTTCAGAAGAAAAATTGAATGTAATACAAAGTGAGCTGGATGGGTTTTTGTCCGGTGTTCCCAATATGCCGCATGAGTCTGTACCCATCGGTAAAGACGAAAATGAAAATGTAGAGATGGAAAAATGGGGTGATATTCCAGAGATGGATTTTGAACCCAAGGACCATGTTGATATTGGCGATCATCTTGGCGGCATGGATTTCGAAACCGGAAGTAAACTGACCGGTTCCCGTTTTGTAAAAATGTCGGGTGAGATCGCGCACCTGCATCGGGTGTTGACCCAGTTTATGCTGGATGTGCACACCGAACTGCATGGCTACACAGAAGTTTATGTCCCTTATATGGTGAATGCCGAGAGTTTGTATGGCACCGGCCAGTTACCGAAGTTTGAAGAAGACTTGTTTGCACTCAAAGGCGAATCAAATTATTACCTGATCCCGACTGCGGAAGTGCCTGTTACCAATATTGTGCGTGGTGAAATTCTTGATGCTGACCAGTTGCCCATGAAGTTTGCATGTCATACTCCTTGTTTCCGTAGTGAGGCAGGCTCTTATGGCAAGGATACGCGTGGTTTAATTCGCCAACATCAGTTTGAAAAAGTGGAGCTGGTGCAAATTGTGAAGCCGGAAGAATCCTATGAGGCA
Source organism: Granulosicoccaceae bacterium (assembly GCA_030632035.1). Classification (GTDB taxonomy): domain Bacteria; phylum Pseudomonadota; class Gammaproteobacteria; order DAOVJZ01; family DAOVJZ01; genus DAOVJZ01. Next base: position 666 of record DAOVJZ010000229.1, read on the forward strand.
TTGATCGAACTGGCCGGTAATGCCGCCACTATTTTGCAATTACTTAAGCTACCATTCAGGATTATTGAATTATGTACGGGTGATATTGGTTTTTCTGCTGCCAAGACTTATGATTTTGAAGTATGGTTACCCGGCCAGCAGAAATACCGTGAAATCTCATCCTGCAGTTGCTTTGAAGATTTTCAGGCCAGACGTATGCAGGCACGCTGGCGTAATCCTGAAACCAATAAGCCGGAACTGGTCCATACTATTAACGGGTCCGGTCTGGCCATTGGTCGCACATTGGTTGCGGTAATGGAAAATTATCAGCAAAAAGACGGTACTATTAAGGTTCCTGATATATTGCGCCCTTATATGGGTGACAAAGAATTTATTGGTAAATAGTTTTTACAATTAGAGTTTTCTATGGATTATTTCCCGCTTTTCTATCAAATAACAAATCGTCCCTGTCTGGTGGTAGGCGGGGGAGAAGTGGCTGCGCGTAAAGTAACGTTACTACTCAAGGCGGGTGCCAAGGTCACGGTGGTATCGCCTGAATTGGGACCCACACTGGCGCAGTGGAAAGCTGAAAACAAGATTAGTCATATTGCTGACAAGTTTTCTCCCGAGCAGATTGAACAACAGGCACTCATTATTGCGTGTACTGATGATGAAGCCATTAACCAGCAAGTCCACGAAACCGCAGTTAAAAACAATATCCCTGTCAATGTAGTAGACAACCCCAAGTTGTGTACATTTGTAGTGCCTTCAATTATTGATCGTTCGCCCGTTGTGGCCGCGGTTTCAACGGGTGGTGCATCCCCTGTATTGGCAAGACTGATCCGTGCGCGACTGGAGACCATGATTCCGGCAGGTTATGGAAAGCTGGCCTCTATTGCGGCGGCATTCCGCGGCAAGGTAAAAGAACGTTTTAGCAATCCTGCTGATCGCAGAATATTCTGGGAAAAGATCCTGCAGGGTTCCATTGCTGAAATGGTTTTTTCAGGACATGAAAAAGAAGCCGAACAGGCAATAGACAAGGCATTGATTGAATCAGATGAAGTCAGTATGGGTGAAGTCTATCTGGTTGGAGCGGGTCCTGGAGACCCGGACTTACTTACATTTCGTGCATTACGACTTATGCAACAGGCTGATGTGATTGTAAATGATCGGCTGGTCTCTAAAGAGATTATGGAATTGTGTCGCCGTGATGCAGAAATAATCTATGTCGGCAAGGAAAGGGATAAACATGCCGTGCCGCAGGAAGATATCAATCAGCTGCTTGTACGTCTTGCCAGAGAGGGCAAACGCGTCTGTCGTCTGAAAGGTGGTGACCCCTTTATATTTGGTCGCGGCGGTGAAGAAATTGATACTCTGGCAGAAGAGGGGGTTCAGTTTCAGGTGGTACCAGCCATTACAGCGGCATCGGGCGCGGCCTCCTATGCGGGCATTCCTTTAACGCACCGTGATTATTCGCAGGCCGTTGTGTTTGTTACCGGTAATCGCAAGGATGGCACTGTTAATTTGAACTGGGATGCATTAGCGCATGAAAATCAGACTATCGTGTTTTACATGGGGTTGATGGGACTGGATGTTATTTGTCAGCAAATGATGGCACATGGCCTGTCTGAGAAAACACCGGTTGCACTCGTTCAGAAGGCAACCACGCCGGAACAAAAAGTCTTTATTGGTGATCTTGCCACCATGCCAGACATTGTTAAAAATTCTGATATCAAACCACCTACGCTTATTATTGTGGGTGAAGTAGTTAAACTGCATGAGAAACTGTCCTGGTTTCAGTCCTAAATTCAATAAGTAAGGCTTAAACTGTGTCTATATAAGACATTGTAAATATAAGACTTTTCTAATTGACCTTCATCAAAGTATCATCAATATCCGAATGCCATAATCCACCAAGATAGTTATACTCCATTCGCTTTTAATTAAAGAGTTAATAACTAAAGTTACAAATATTTACAACAGTGGACGTTGGATAAATTTGTAGTCCACTAATGGTAGCCCGCTGTATGGGCTTGTAATAGATATAAAGCTGATTTGTTTTTATGGCTAAAGATAACAAGAACAATAATTCATCTGAAGACAATAGTGATTCTGAATCTCACAGTCACCATCGTTCTTATGGTATCCAGACTCCTGGAACGAGAGGTGTTTCCGGTACAAAACGTTATGCAATGGCCATTGACCTTAGAAAGTGCATTGGCTGTATGTCTTGCGTGGTTGCGTGCAAATCAGAGTTTGGAGTTCCGTTAGGCGTCTGGCGAACCTGGGTCAAGGTTTCTGATAAGGGAAGCTATCCAAACACCAAGCGCATGTTTATGCCACGTCTCTGTAATCATTGTGATTATCCAGTCTGTGTACGAAATTGCCCAACACAGGCCACCTTTAAACATAAAGA
>DAOVJZ010000024.1 GCA_030632035.1 Granulosicoccaceae bacterium
ACGGATTGCTATTGAATTTGCCAGTGAAAAATCAGGAGCCATATTTACTCAAAATGGCATCAGTCACCACCAGAATGCAATCGATGCTGAAATGGCCTGTTTGTTACTTTCAGTGATTACCGGCAATATTGATAACAAAGGGGGGAATTGTCTTCCCCGTCAATTTGATATTGCCGCATTACAACCTGCACCGAAAAAGAAAGGCAGCGCCAGAAGAAAGCTGAATCATAGTTTTCCGTTTGAATTAAAAGAGGGAAAACGAAAATCACAGGTATTAATCAATCATATGAGTAATCCTGTCTATTCATCACCTGCAGCAAGCATATGGCAGGAAGTATTAAAGGATGAAGCACTTGTTCCCTATATTGTGGATTTTAGTCCCTTTATGAGTGAGACATCTGAGTTGGCGGATATTATTTTACCGGATGTAGTTGGTATTGAGCGCGATGATCTGGCCAGTAGCCCAACGGCTCTTTTACCATGGGCCAGCATGACTATTCCTGGAGTCAAACCATCTGGCAAGGCACAGGATGTAAGGATTACTTTGAAAAAGATTATTGAAGCCATTGATCCGGATGGTAAGCGAGGTATGAAAAAATACTGGGCGTTTGCAAACACAAGAGAATGGGTCAAGAAAGAGGCGCAAGCAACCAAGGGACTTGAAAATGGATATAAGAAATTAAAGTCTAAAGGGGTTTGGCCAAACTATGGCACGCTTGATCCTGCGGACAGGCAGATTGTGAATAAAGGTAAGCCGGTAAAAGGGACATACGGTATGTTCAAAAAATCAGGTTTCTCTACACCATCCGGGAAAATTGAGATAAAGGTACCGGCATGGATTGCTAATACTCGCCATACAGCAATGAAGGCAAATGAGCTTGTATTAAGCACGTTTAAGGTTGCCTATCAAACAACATCCATGACATCCAACCTTAAGTATCTCTCTGAAATATGGCACTCCAATCCACTCTGGATTAACAAGCAAACAGCTGTGACGCTGGGGATCAAAGATGGTGCATTGGTCAGGGTTACCACTGAAGCCGGTTACATGGTGACCAAGGCATGGTTGACTCAGGGAATTCATCCGCAGGTAATTGGTATGTCCACATCGGTAGGGCGCACAGCCTATGGTCGTGTTGCTCAGGCAGATCCTGAAGCAGAATCGGGAGTCCCAAATTCAGGACAACAAGTAGATCCTGATATAGATGAGAATCTTTGGTGGCGTGATGCTGGCACAAACCCTAATTCTATTATTCCGATTTCACTTGATCCAGAAACAGGTGTGCAGGCATGGAATGATACTGTCGTGACACTCGCCCCGGCCGAACTTGATGACAAGTATGGCGATATCAAGGCCGATAATGCGAAGCATCTTGCCATTTATAAAAAAATGCTGGGGAATGCCTGAATGTTATATGTAAACAATAATCCAGGAGCGTGGTCTTGAAACTCCTCCCTACAACAAAAACAGGCATATTTATTTCTGCAGCTGCTGTGGTCATACTGCTGGTTATCGTGTTGTTACTGACATGGAGCAGTACTCGCTTCACTAGAATCAGTGTTTGTCAGACATGTCATGAAATATTTGTTGATTATGATGAATACAAGCCAATGGGTGAGGTGAGTAAATCAGTAGAAGATTACAATCCATCTAAAGAATATGACCCCGGCTTATTTAATGTAACGGTAGGTTGTGCTGAATGTCATGCCTATCCATATAATGAATATAAGGAATCACCTCATTACGATAATGAGATGGATGTGCGCCCAGGTTGTGTAGGGTGTCATGAGCCACATAGTGTGCGTGAAATTCTTAGCTGGAAGTTTTTCTATCTAAACTCAGGCAGTTTGGGTGAAAGCCCGTTCCATGCTATTTCAAATAGTTTGCGAGATGTGGCTGAATGGGAAGACTTGCGCATTAAACTTGCTAAGCGAGTGCGTGAAAAAATGGTTGCCGAAAAAAGTGTTAAATGCCAGGTGTGCCACAAAACCGAAAGCGAATGGTTTAATAAGATAGCACGCCACAAGACGATGAAAGAAAGTGGCAAAACCTGTATTAACTGTCATTACAATCTTGTTCATGACGATGTGGATTGGCACGACAAAGATGAATAATAGCTTGCAAATGCTAATATCATCTGTTGCCACTGAAACTAATGGGCATACTGGTGCTGTTATTAACAAGGCAGAGAGTCGATTGTACCGGAAGCTGATGCGGCTATCGGGAAATCAGCTTGCTGCAATCAAAAAGCGATTAGCCGGTGATGCAGGAAAACTGGATACCTTCCTGTTTTTAACAAGAAATATTCGTGTAAAGAAAGTCATTCTGAAAATACTAGCTGTCAAAGAGGCCAGGATTGGCGAACAGGCACTCCCTGAGATGATGGATGATTACAGAAACATTGAGGCTGATGAAAAAGGATGGCAGGGAGCCAAGAAAGAAGAGCTGGATTATATTCGCGCCATGGTACACGGATTGAGAGATGTAACAGAAGACAGTAATGAACCACCTATGGAATGAAACATAAAATACCTTTGTAGAATACTCAGGTATATATGGAATTATAGAGGACAGGAAAAACACCACGATCTCTATGTTTTTTAGTTATGATTTGACCTGAGTCAAATATATTTGGAAAAACCTGTATTACCTTGCGATTAGTGCCATTTCTCGCTGCGGGAGGCTATAGTAAGGCCAATAATAAAAGCAGGTTTGAACGGTAAGTATGGAACCAACCACCATGAGGAAACAAAAATGAAGAAACTAGTAACAGGACTATCAGCGCTCATTGCGACGAGCGTTTTGATTACAGGGACGGCAATTGGCGCAAAATTACAGCCGGTACCGAAGCTGTCTAAAGCACAAATGGATAAATCATCAGCAATCTATTTTGATCGCTGTTCTGGTTGTCATGGTGTATTAAGAGGTGGTGCGACAGGTCCCAATATTACACCAGCAAAAACACTTAAGAAAAAGCTGAAAACACTGGAAAAGATTCTGTATGAAGGTACTGACGGTGGTATGCCTGGTTGGGGTAAAGATGGTTATATCACTAAATCTGAAACTAAAATGTTGGCAAAATATTTACAGATCGAACCACCCATTCCACCTGCATGGGATATGAAGAAAACCATGGCTTCCTGGAAAGTTCATGTTCCAGTCAGCAAGCGTCCTACTAAAGCACCTAACACCAACTGGCAGAATTACTTTGGTGTGGTTCAACGTGATGCCGGTTTAGTTACCATTGTTGATGGTGATACCAAGAAGAAACTTGTTACCTTAAAATCAGGTTTTGCTACTCATATCTTGAGAACCTCTTCAACAGGTCGTTATCTGTATGCGATTGGTCGTGATGGCAAGGCCAGTATGATGGATATGTGGGCAACACCGCCTAATCTTGTGGCTGAAGTCAGAACTGGTATTGATGCACGTTCAATTGACACCAGTAAGTATAAAGGCTTCGAAGACAAGTATGTTGTGGTAGGTAACTACTGGCCTTCTCACTATGTAATCCTGAAAGGCGATACACTTGAGCCTATCAGGATTGTTGGTACTTCAGGCTATACACATGATACTAATGAGTACCGTTTAGAGTCTCGTGTTGCTGCTATCGTGGCTTCGCACCATGCACCTGAGTGGCTTCTTAACCTGAAAGAGCTGGGTATCGTGATGCTGGTTGATTACAGCAAGGTTGATGTTGGTACCGTGACTGAAACACTGATCAATGCTGAACGTGCATTACATGATGGTGGTTGGGATTCAACCAAGCGTTACTTCCTGGCTGCGGCAAATATGCGTGATACCATTTCAGTTATTGATACCGTAGAGCGTAAACTGGTTAAAAACATCAAGGTAGGCACTAAACCACATCCTGGTCGTGGCGCTAACTGGATTGATCCTGAATTTGGCCGGGTTTGGGCAACAGTACATCTTGGTGAAGGTCTTGTTTCCATCATCAGTACTGATCCATCCAAGAAATACGCATGGACAGTAGTAAGAGAGTGGGAGCTTGATGGTAACTCATTGTTCGTTAAGACTCATGATAATAGCGAGTGGGTCTATTGTGATAACACCATCAATAAGGAAAAGAGTAAAACTCTGACTATCTTTAATAAGAATAAGCCAGATGCTGCACCAAAAGAAATTACCTTCAAGAAAAACGTTGTACACATGGAGTTCAATAAAGCAGGTGATGAAGTTTGGGTTTCTCTTTGGGATGCAAAAGGTGAAATTGTCGTAATCGATGATAAAACTCTTAAGATCAAACATAGAATTAAAGGTCTGGATTCACCAACTGGCAAGTTCAATATCTATAATACAACGCATGATATTTATTAGGTCGCTGTAAAGATATACTAAGTAACAGGGGTTGCAGGCTATTGCTTCAACCCCTTTTTTTTTAAAGAGGTATAAAACATGAAAATGAAAAGCATGATTTCTTTTGCTATAGGGATAATACTGGTGGCAACAACCATGGTGACCCATGCGGCAGATCGGAAGATGGCGACTGCCCCAGCTGATTTTCTTAAAATGACTAATCCGAATGATATGGATGATCTTGATAAGAAATTCCTTAAAAAAGCAAAGAAGGTGTATAAAAGGAAATGCAAGAAATGTCATGGCTCAAAAGGTGATGGCAAAGGTTCAGCAGCTGATGATATGGAAATTCAACCAACTGCATTTAACAAGGCTGGCTACATGGAATCAAGAAAAGACGGGCAATTGTTCTGGATATTAAAAAAGGGAAGTGAAGGCAGTGAAATGGAAGCATTTGGTCCAGGCACAGATGCTAATTTGTCTGATGAAGAAATGTGGAGTGTGCTTGCCTATATACGGAAAGAATTCACTAAATAGATATCCACGTAGTAGAAATAAAAAGGCCTGCCTCGATTTATTCGGGTGCAGGCTTTATTTTTTGTTTAACCCCTGTTCTACTGCAAAGACGGCTGCTTCAACTCGAGAATGCATATTCAGTTTGCGTAAAATAGCTTTAACATGAAGTTTGACCGTTCCATCTGATATTCCAAGATTACGTGCAATAATCTTGTTACTGTGGCCTTCAGCCAGCTGTCCAAGAATTTCTGTTTCTCGCGGTGTTAATTCCGAGAGCGGTGAATCTATTACTGGTTCGGATTCAGGGGAGGGGCCACGTATCACTTTTGCCATCACGCTTGCCAGTTCAGGTGCCACCACCATGCCACCTTGTTCAATTTCAAGCAGCGCCTTGACCAGATCGTCAGGTTCCATATCTTTTAATAAATAACCCTGCGCACCGCTTTTAAGGCAGCTGATCAAATCCTGTTCCTCGATGCTTGTGGTAAGCATGGCGATTGGCATTGTCAGGCCATTTTCACGGAGTGATTTCAGTGCGGCGAGCCCATCCATATCAGGCATACGCAGGTCGAGCAGGGTAACATCAGGCTTGAGTTCTTTTGCCAGCTTAATGCCTTCACTTGCACGATTTACTGAAGCGACAACAGTGATACCACGTCGTTCCAGCAGGGTTTCGAGTCCAGCACGGAAAAGACCATGATCATCAACAAGCAATATACGCATGATATTAAATATCTTTTTAGGATTTAAGTTCCGGGTAGTTGAAGGACAGTATAACCTGAGTTCCTTCACCAGGTTCACTTTCAATACTCAGGGTTGCATTAATACGCTGGGCACGCTCTTGCATGACAGATTGTCCAATATGATGGCCATTTGTATTTTCCTTGTCATTTTCATCAGACACGCCAACACCGTCATCCTCAATAAGAACCCGATAACTTCCCTTGTTATTACAATGAAGCAATACACGTGCAGTATGGGCTCGACTGTGTTTCTTGATATTGGCCAGTGACTCCTGAACAATACGAAGGATCTGTACCTCATATTCCGGTGGCAGATCAATATCAGCACAATCCTTGTGGAGGAATGTTTTGATAGTGGTTTGTTGTTCAAATTGGCTGACAATTTCTTCCAGTGCAGGAACAAGACCGCGTTCATCCATGCGTACCCGGAAATGGCCCATGAGTTCACGCAGTTCCTTGTTGGCTTGCTCGAGACCATTTTCAATTTTTTCAATTTCTTCCAGTGCCAGTTTGTTATCGACTTGTTGTAGTGTCATATCAAGCATACGCACCTGAAAACGTAAACTGGCAAATGTCTGTGCCAATGAATCGTGCAGTTCATTTGCTAACATTGCGCGTTCTTGCATAATAGAAAGGCGCTGGGCTTCATGGTCAAGGCGCGATTTTTCAATCGCCAACCCAAGATGCTGTCCAAGCCCTGTCAATAATTCTCCAATATCTTTATCATTGGCGCTTAATTCTGAATCAACAAACAGTTTGCAGATCCCGAGATTTTTGTCGTGATGTTGAAGAGGAACAGCAATCATGCGTAATAACTGACCTTTATATAAAGGTTGTGCAATATTGACTTTATAGTTCTTGAGCTGGGTATTGCTAATGATTTCACCTTCGGATAACTGGTTTCCCATCATGCAAGTGTCAGAGGTAATTAGTTGATAGCTTTCAACGATATCTTTTTCCAGCCCTTTACTTGCCACCAGTTTTAATTTTCCTTCTGGTGTCAGCAAACGAATACTGCCTGCACGTGCAGAAACAATATCCATTATTGTTTCCAGTGAACGTTCCAGAAGATCATTAAGATCACGTGACACGTTCAGGCGCGCAGCAACATCATACATAATTTCGAGTGAACGGGTTTTTTGTGCGAGGATGCTGGTTTGCTGGGAAACCATATCATCTACGTTATAGACAAGTGCGCTGTATTCCTTACCAAAACGATTAAGTTCGTCGATAAGATCCCACATATGCCCATTATTCTGTTGTTCAATCTGACTAAAAAATTCACCGCCATGCATGCTGTGAGCCCATTTTTGAATATCGCGCAGTGGATTAAGAAGATAGCGATATATGCGATAAATAATAAGGCTGGTAATGGCCAGCAATCCAATGCTTGCGCTCATCAAAAGAGGAATATAGATATCGAGATTGTTAGCGTAAAAGATCTGCAAGGCCGATAAGATAATAGTGAGTAATAAAAAAGCGAACACTATTAACGGGTGAAACAAACGGGACTTGTTTATCCAGTCAAAGATAATGTTTTTGGCATGCGAGTTTTCTCTCCGGGTATTTTCCTGAAGAGGGGACTGGACTGGTTTACCGTCTGCTGATGACATTGTTTGGTGCTAAGTTACTGTATAGGAAACAGAATTTTAGCAGATTATACTTGTCACGGCTCGACATACTCTTAATGAAGTATGGGCTGTATCTGACTGTATTTACTGGAAATTTAACTAGATGAACTTTCTTCAGCAGTACTTTGTTGGGCTGGATCGTTGGGATTAATGAAAATAAACTGGAATTCATCTGGGTTCAGTTCAACAAAATCCAGTGTAGTGCCTCTCAGGAGAGGGACATGATCATCAAAAATAATGACTTCAATCTCTTCTGAAACAACTTCAATATCGCTGGGACCTTTGGTATCAAAGCCCATGCCATATTCAATAGCACCTTCCGAATTCTGTTTAGCCGCTAATCGCAGTGACATATTCTCCATCTCGCTTTCTTTGGCAGCGGTACGGATTTGTTCAGCAGCTTGGGGGGTGATCGTAATCATAAATTTATTGTAACCTTTCCTGTTTTACTTTGCGCGCGAAATTGATAAATCGCTCAGCCCAGTGGTTGTTTTCAACGTCTCTCAAGTGTAGATAGCATGCGGTCAGGTTCTTGTGGACGATGCCATCATTGTGACCATTTACACCATATCCTCTCAGGATTTCGTATGCGAATCGGGTGTTGGCAGGCAGTGCTTCAAGTCCCGAATAATGAAATTCGTGCGCAGAAAATTCTGCAGAGTGTCCTTCAGAATCCCATAAGCCTTTACCTGTTTCACTCATGCGAACATAGCCTCGACCCTGGGGTTTGTCGTGCATCACGGTGTCTGCTGGAATAACGCCAACCATTTCAGCTATTTTACCTTTCCAGCTCAGGGAGCGTGACAAGTACATAAGCCCACCACATTCCACATAAGAGGGTAAACCAGCCTCAATTTTATCGTATATATCCTTTTTGAGCGACGCGTTGGTCGCCAGAGAGTCCATATGAGTTTCAGGGAATCCTCCCCCGATAAAGAGTGCATCTATGTTAGGCAATTGCTTATCTTTCAGAGTGTTAAATGGAACAAGCGTGGCACCGGCATTTTCCAGTGCTTCCAGATCGCCGTCGTAATAAAAGCCAAAGGACTCATCCATGGCGATGCCTAACCTGATATCAGGCTCATGTACTGGTATTGTCGGTGTTGCTGTTACCGTACTGATGTCAGGCGATGCTTTACGCGCAATGGTTTCGAGTGCATCCAGATCGACTTGCTGTTCTATCAGATTACAAATTTCATCAATACGTTGATCTGATTTCTGTTCTTCATTACTTGGAATGAGACCTAGGTGTCTTTCCACGATGTTGAGTTTTTCATCCCGATGAACGGCACCTAGTACAGGGACATCAGTATAGTGTTCAATGACGGCACGTAATTTTGATTCATGGCGGGAACCACCAAGATTATTCAGGATGACGCCATCAATCTGGAGTTCCTTATCAAAATCCTGATACCCGCGAATGAGTGGAGCAACACCACGAGTCATGCCTTCTGCATCAATCACAAGAATAACAGGGGTTTTTAATAAATGTGCCAGTGCAGCATTGCTGTTACTACCATCCAGATCCAACCCATCATAGAGTCCCTTGTTGCCCTCGATAATGCTGATATCAGATTGAGAATCGAAACGATTGAATGTCGACAGAATTTCTTCATTCGACATAAGATAAAAATCAAGGTTATGACAGGGACGGTTAGCTGCCTTCCTTAGCCACATAGGGTCAATATAATCAGGTCCTTTTTTGAAGGGCTGGACTATTTGACCACGACGTGTGAATGCGGCACATAAACCGAGTGTAATTGTTGTTTTGCCAGATGATTTATACGCGGCGGAAATGAGCAGTCGAGACATATTATTTTATTCCCTGAGCTAACAGGTTGTTCCAAAACACAACCTAAGGAATCTTAACAGGAATAACTAGAGTACGAAAATTTATGCCGTCTTGTGGTGAGGGTCGACATCGGCATCGGCCAAAGATTCCGGCAGGAACGGCATGATCTTGGTAGCAAATGCGACCGCTGCCAATGTCAGTGCAATACCACCAATACCAAGTCCTAGTTCATAAATGCTTGGGGTATAGCTGTTGAATGCACCATCATAGAAGCTACTGGAGATAACTTCTTTACCCGGGAATAGTTCTAGCGGATAAGCCTGGCCACCAATAACAATGGTGTACACAAGCGCAAAACCACCCAGAATAACCAGAATTGCACCCAGTGCCACCATAGTGCGGCTTTGTCCCATTGGGCTATAGAAAATAGTCAGTGGAACCAGACCACCCAGTACGACAGCACCGATCCAGAATATCTGTGTAAAGATACCACCATTCATGAGAATGAAGGCCTCTACACCATGATGCTCTGTGGCATACAAGTTAGTCAGGTGAAAGGCCAGCAGGAAATAAAGTACGGCAGCCACAAACACACCTAAAAGGTTTTTTAAACGATTGAACACAGCATCACCCAGCTGGCGATCTGTCCAGCTATAGAGCGCCATCAGAACAAGCATAAAGACAGCCAGCCCAAAGGAGAAAGACATCACAATGAACATAGGTGCCATGATGGCGGCATCATACCCTTGGCGGGCAACCAGAAAACCAAAGATTGAACCAGTACCAGTCGTCAGGATAAGACGCCAGATAAAGGCAGCAGTACCGGCTATTCTGGTGTGCTTGTTCATACGGCGTTCCATCATGGTCCAGATATAAATTCCCACGATAAGGAAAAAGCCGTTATACAGGATAATGTTCCAGGCAAAGATGGATTTGAAATTGTAATATGTCATGGCAACGATCAGACGATCGGGTCGTCCCAGATCCAGAAGCAGAACAGCCAAGCCACCGGCCAGTAATGCGAGAGACAGTAAAGCAGATAATCGGCCCAATGGTTTGTAGATCTTTTTACCAAAGACAGAGGCAATGGAGGCGACATTGAGTGCACCAGAGGCAGCAACAATCAGGAATATGGCAAAGACATGCGGCATGCCCCAAACAATCTGGTTATTCATACCTGAAATATAGTGACCATAGTGTTCCATCGTATAGAAGGAAATGGCCGCCAGTCCCATAATTGCACCAAGAACGGCCAACAATGCCCAGTAGCCGATGCTGGTACCTTCAATGGAGGTATAAGTCACATGTTTCATAGTCTCTCCAGAACCCTTATTGTTTTTTACAGACCACGGTAACGAACGCCGGTATTCAAACCGAGGTCAGCACGAATTTGTGTGCTCTGATGTTCACGCAGTTGTTTGGAAACTTCACTGTTTGGATCATTCAGATTACCGAAAACGATGGCATCATGACCCGCTTTGGAACAGGCTTCGGCACAGGCTGTTGTACGACCAGCATCTACACGGTGTACACACATAGTGCAGGCTTCAACAGTTCCCTTGCCACGTGGTGCATGTTCCATTTGATCTGTGACTTCTTCATGTACAAATGAACGCGCCTTGTAAGGGCAGGCCATCATGCAATAACGACAGCCAATACAAATATGTTTATCTACCAGCACAATACCATCTGCACGTTTCATGGATGCACCCGTTGGGCATACATCAACACAAGGTGGCTTTTCACAATGCTGACACATGACAGGCAGGTTGGTAGTTTTACCTGTTTGCTTGTCTTTTAATTCAACTTTACGAATCCATTGAGGATCGGTAAGAGGGCGATCATTAGTACCCACCCCATTTTCTGTATGACAGGCCTTAACACAGTCATCACAATCAGCGGCGCACTTATTAGTGTTAATCAACATTCCCCAGCGATTTTCACAGCTAGCACCTTCACCAGTGATTTTTACTGAGTCACCAACATGAGCCTGTGCAGTTGAATACAGCATTACACCGGGTGCAACAGCAACCATGCCGGCGGCCTTACTTATGAAATCGCGTCTGCTGGAATCGTGTTTTTTATCGTTACCACTCATAGATTATTCATCCGTAGTGTTTTGATTGTTTGCAAGATAGTCGAGCATCTCGCTCGCAAGATGTTTCTCTTGTTTGTTTTTAGAATGCAAAGAAGTCTTCTGAGGCGTTGTTCTGTGACAGCTAAAGCAATCCACTTTTACGCTAGCGTAGCTATGACAGCTTTGACAGAACTGGCCTTCATCCGTAATGGATATGTATTGCCCTGAATCATCTTTTTGAGCATGACAGCTAATACATTCTTTTAGGCTGTAATCCTTTGAGCGAACGCCTTCACGTAACGTCTTGTCACGCTTATGCATAAGATAATGCATATGGTTCTTACGCATATCATCCGTTGGCGCGACACACTGTTCGCCTTTGCCCTTTGTTATTTCCGGCATTGGAACACCGCTGTCACCAGCCATTACTGGCAGGCTGATAAAAACCAGTG
>DAOVJZ010000081.1 GCA_030632035.1 Granulosicoccaceae bacterium
ACATCGGTCTGTTGTGAAGAAGATAATTCAATCTTGGCCTTTTCAGCCGCTTCTTTCAGACGTTGCAAAGCCAGAGGATCGTTGTGCAGGTCAATGCCCTGATCCTTTTTAAATTCATCTGATAAATAATCAATGATGCGTAAATCAAAATCTTCGCCACCAAGGAAAGTATCACCATTGGTTGATAACACTTCTACCTGATGTTCACCATCGATATCGGCAATTTCAATAATGGAGATATCAAAAGTACCACCACCCAAATCATAAACTGCCACCTTGCGATCACCACGTTGCTTGTCCATACCATAGGCCAATGCCGCCGCTGTAGGTTCGTTGATGATACGTTTCACATCCAGACCGGCAATCTTGCCTGCATCTTTAGTGGCCTGACGTTGTGAATCGTTAAAATAGGCAGGAACGGTAATAACTGCTTCAGTGATTTCTTCACCGAGATAATCTTCGGCGGTCTTTTTCATTTTTTGTAATACGCGAGCTGAAATTTCAGGGGCAGCCATTTTCTTGCCATTGACTTCCACCCATGCATCACCATTATCGGCCTTAACGATTTTGTAAGGCACCATGTGGATATCTTTCTGGACTTCGGCATCATCAAATTTACGACCAATAAGACGTTTAACCGCAAACAGGGTGTTTTCAGGATTGGTAACAGCCTGACGCTTGGCAGATTGTCCTACCAGCACCTCATCTTCTTTGGAATAAGCCACGATGGATGGTGTGGTGCGATCACCTTCGCTGTTTTCGATTACACGCGGCTTGCCACCTTCCATAACTGATACGCATGAGTTGGTCGTGCCGAGGTCGATACCTATAATTCTGCCCATTGTAAATTTCTCCGTAAGTTGCTCCGGGCTAGCCGGAAATCACTAAATTATTCAATAACATTCTATTTGATTCTTAATATGGAGACGCAAACCGCCTTTTCAAGAGTTTTTTACGCCTTTTCGTCAATCGTTTCACCCGCTGAACTGCCTGCCTCGGCTGCCTTGGACACAATGACCATAGCCGGTCTGACCAGGCGCTCATTGAGCAAGTAGCCCTTCTGGACCACAGTCAGCACGGTATTTGGTGCCGCTTCTGTTGATTCCTGCATAGACATGGCCTGATGGTGCTCTGGATTGAAGGCCTCTCCAGTTGGCTCCAGCTCCTTGATACCAAATTTTTCCATCACACTGCCAAACATCTTCAGGGTCAATTCGATGCCTTCACGGTGCTTGGTCGATTCCGCATCATCCTCGCCAATAGCCGCCAGCCCTAATTCCAGACTGTCTTTGACGGGCAATAATTCCTGTACAAACTTGTCCAGCGCATATTTGTGTGCATTTTCTATATCACGCTGGGCACGACGACGCTGGTTTTCGATTTCGGCCTTGGCCCTGAGTAATTCATTCCAATGCTCATCAGCCTTGGCGCGGGCATCTTCCAGTAAAACATGTACCTCTTCGCCCTCTGTTTCGGACTGCTCAGTCTCAGCTTCCTGGTTGATTTCTTCTTCCTCAGTCTGGACCTGATCTGCCTCGTTATTCATTCTTTTAAATACTCCAAATTATCTAAATTATTAAGACGGATGGACGTGCCACACCCTCATCTAAATGGCTGCTGAACGGAATATGGGGATTAACTACGGCGATTCAAGGCCGCCCCGAGAAGACGGGCGGTAATATCCACCACCGGGACAACCCGGTCATAGTGCATACGCGTTGGACCAATAACCCCTAGCACACCGGCAATCTGGCCATTCACCTCATAGGGTGATGTCACCAGGCTACAGCCACCGAGTGCATTGTAGCCGGATTCCTCACCTAGAAATATCTGTACGCCCTCGGCATGCATGGATTGATCCAATAAATGCAGGATATCGCGCTTGGCATTAAAGGCTTCAAATAACTGCTTCAATTTATCCACATCACCCATATCGGCAAAGTCCATTAGATTGGTCTGCCCTGCCAGGACATAGTCGGCTGTATCCTGAGCAAAGACCTGATTCGCCATTTCAATCGCCGCTATCATCATGCTGTTCATGCGATCACGCGTGTCCTGCATTTCCTGCACCAGCATTTGGTGTACTTCATTCATGTTCTTGCCGGCAAAGGCTTCATTCAGGTAATTGGCTGCTTGTGTAAGTTCGGCAGGAGAATATTTGCGTACTGTGTGAATAATCCGGTTCTGCACTTCTTCTTCATTCATGACCAGAATGGTGAGCACGCTGTTATCCGATAGCGGCAAAAACTCGACATGGCGCATCAAGACAGCTTCGGGGCGCGGTATCGTGACCACACCGGCCATGCTGGTGATGGCAGATAATAGATCAGATGTTTTGGCAACCAGTTCCCTGGACTCATGACCAGACTCCAGCTCACCTTTTAATTGCACAATCTCGGATTCATTCAGATGATCGACCGTCAATAAGGAATCCACAAAAAATCGGAAGCCTTTGACGGTGGGAATACGTCCAGCCGAGGTATGCGGGGATTCAATCAGCCCCAGCTCTTCCAGATCAGCCATGACATTACGAATCGTAGCCGGACTCAATTCCAGCTGGCCATTGCGCGCCAACGTGGTCGAACCAACGGGCTGACCATCACGAATATAGTTTTCTATCAGGAGTTTTAGCAGATGCTGGGCGCGATCTGGCACATCGGAATCTGGTTTGGCTGTCTTTTTGGTTATCGCCATGCCTGTTTACATCACTACTTGAACGACCCTCATGATAGCAGAGTGCCTGAATAGCCTAAAAGAACTATCTTACTGTACCGGTTGGCGTGCCTGCCATGGCGTGCTAAGTTTGTGTTGCAACCTAGATTCCGCAGTTGACCGCTTAGAGGGTACATTAGCATGTTGGCATATATAACATTTTGTAGTTCTGGAAAGCTCACTCAATGGCTAAGGCACTACGACCTGTATAGCACATTACATTTTGCGCCTGGCCGCGTTGCGAATCATCGCAATAGACCTGCTATTACTCCTCATCGCGCCTTGCCAGCCACAAAATGTAATGCGCTCTACAGGCCGTTCAACTACGGATTCTAGATTTAAGAAGGTAAAACAAGAATGTCGACAAAATTTTCAAAAATCGGCCTAATTGGCAAATTCGGTGATCCGGGTGTAGAAGACACCCTTGATACCCTCAGTGATTATCTGCAAAAGAAGGGACTGACTGTCATCCTTGATGAGCAGACCGCAGAAATGCTGAAAGATAACTCCCTGCCCACTAGCCCCCGTGACGAGATCGGCAAACAATGTGATCTGGCCATCGTTATTGGTGGTGATGGCACTTTTTTAAATGCCGCACGCACGCTGGTTGATTATGAAGTACCTCTGCTCGGTATCAACTTGGGTCGTCTGGGATTTCTGGTTGATATTTCTCCGGACAATATGATCGATACACTGGATGCTGTCTTACAGGGCAACTATCAGGAAGAACAGCGCGCCCTGCTCAATTGCGACATCATTTGTGAAGGTGGAATGAAAACAACCGAGATTGCATTTAATGATGTGGTTATCCACAAATGGAATGTAGCGCGCATGATTGAAGTGGAAGTTTATATCGATGGTCAGTACGTTAATACTCAACGCTCTGATGGCTTGATTGTATCTACTCCAACGGGCTCCACCGCTTATGCCTTATCAGGTGGAGGCCCTATCCTGCATCCATCTTTAGATAGTATGGTGATAGTCCCTATTTGCCCACATACAATGAGCTATCGTCCATTAGTTGTTGGTGGTAACAGTAAAATAGAAGTCGTGATCAGTCACAACAATCAGGACGATGCCCAGGTCACTTGCGATGGTCAGTTAAACCAGAACCTGGTTAATGGTGACAAGATGATTATTACTTGCAAGGACAAACGCATACGTTTGATTCACCCCAAATCGTATGACTATTATGAAATATTGCGTGCAAAATTAAGATGGGCAGAGAAATTATAATTTTTAATTAATGAAGCTCGATAATAAAATTTAATATGCTAACAAACCTGCACATTCGCGACTTTGCCATTATTAAGGAATCGGAGATTGAATTTGATAATGGGATGACAACGCTCACGGGTGAAACCGGTGCGGGTAAGTCAATCCTTATTGATGCCTTGAGTTTATTGATGGGTGCGCGTGCTGACAGCAAGTCTGTACGTCATAGTTGCAAGCGCACCGAGATTTCAGCTTCCTTTAATATTGATGCCTTCCCTGATGTGCGCCATTGGCTGGAAGAACAGGAACTGGACAGTGAAGAATGTCTTTTACGTCGTGTGATCACAGCTGATGGTCGTTCCAAGGGTTATATCAATGGTTCACCCGTACCGGCACAGTCACTTAAGGCATTGGGTAGTCTACTGGTCGATATTCATGGACAACATGAACACCAGTCACTCATGCAACGTAACAAACAACGCCAGTTACTGGATGATTATGCCAATCACAGTGAACTGCTTGCACAACTCAAACAGGCTTATGATAAATGGCATTCATCACAAGACACCTTTGAGAAATTAAAACAAGCCAGTGCTGATCGTGATTCAAGATTGGGGTTATTACGCTATCAAGTACAGGAACTGGAACAACTTGCTCCAGTTGAAAATGAATTTGATGCACTCGAAGACAAGCATAAAAAAATATCACATTCATCCAGCTTGCTGGAAGGTTGCAACCAGGTTATCGATAGTATTTATGAAAATGAAAGTAATACGGCATTTTCACAACTGTCTCATGCCGCAAACACGCTGGATGATCTTTCCTCTTATGATAAAAAACTGGAAGCCATTTCCGAGTTACTGAATACAGCCAGTATAGAAACTCAGGAAGCCTCCAATGAATTACGGCAATACATAGATAGTATTGAGCTTGATCCTGAACAACAACGATCACTGGAACAACGACTCGATACCTATCATGAACAGGCACGCAAGCATCGCGTCATGCCCGATAAACTCCCTGCTGTTCTGGAATCATTACAACAGGAACTAGCATCACTTGATGATGCCGACACCCGACTGGATAGTTTGCAGGATGAAATCAAGGTCGCAGCTGACAATTATAAAAAGCTGGCACTGAAACTCACCAAAAGCCGAAAACGCAATGCCAAACAATTATATGAACTCGTTACCAAAGGCATGCAGGAACTCGGGATGCAAGGCGGTAAATTCGAAATTCAACTAATTGATAATGACAAGAATATGTTTTCATCATCTGGTATGGAAAAGATCGAGTTTCTGGTCAGTGCCAATCCCGGCCAGCCCTTGCAACCATTAACTAAAGTCGCCTCCGGTGGTGAGTTATCACGTATCAGCCTCGCCATACAAGTCAGTTCATTTAAGAAAGGACAAAACAAACCTGCATTAATCTTTGATGAAGTCGATGTCGGTATTGGTGGTGGTGTCGCTGAAGTTGTCGGCCAGCAATTGCGCCAGCTTGGACAAACCAATCAGGTCATGTGTGTGACCCACCTGCCACAAGTTGCCGCACTCGGACATCATCACTTCCGTGTTACCAAAACCACCACAAAAGATTCTACCCATACTGCACTTGAAGCTCTGGATGGAGAAAATCGTAAACAGGAAATCGCACGTATGCTCGGTGGCGTTAAAATTACTAAACAAACACTCGCTCATGCGGAAGAAATGCTGACAATGGCATCGGGTAAAAAGACCAAACCCACGCCAGCCTAACCCCTCAAGATTGTCTAAAAAATAGACAGCTTTTAACTCCTCACAAAATGTGAACCTGTTCCTAAAGAAAGCCTTACTTGTGCCGTTACACTTCGTCATATGTACCCTATACAGATAGATTTTTAAGGCTAAAACAATGGAATTCAATCAGTTACAGACAGCTACTCATTTTGTTTCCCGCTTTGCCAGAAGCTGGGTTGTGGGCGCGTGCCTGTTTATGGTTCTGACAACTAATACCAGTGCCGCTGAGGTGGTTCATGCAACAGTCGAACAAAATGGGGATATCTACTCAACCCGTTATGAAATTCGTCTCAACGCGCCGGTAGAATCTGTACGCAGGGTATTATCAGATGTTGACCAACTGGTTGCCTTGATGCCGGATGTGAAGAAATATATGGTCAAACGCAGAACAAATTCCAACAAAGCTGATGTGCAACTGGTTATGAACACTTGTATTCTGGCTATATGTAAGGAGTTTACTCAAAAGGAACGTTTTGATATTGGTAAAGATGGCCAATTGAAAGGGCAATTTATTCCTGTCGGCAGTGATTTTGTAACTGGGCAATCTGCTTACAAGGTAATAGAAGACAAAAATGGAACACGTATCCAGTTTAATGCGAGCATGAATCCAAAGTTCTGGGTTCCGTTTGGAGAGATAGTACTGTCCTATTGCCTGAAAAATTATGCTGCAAAACTAGCTGTCGCTATCGATCAACACGTCAGCATGCAGGCCAAGGCTTCAATCGGTAAGAACAAAAAACCGGCTTAACCCTTTTTCTGGCAGTCAGCACAAACCCCGTAGATATACAATGTATGATCGGTCATGGTGAAACCGGCCTTGGCTGCGATCTTACGCTGGCGTTCTTCAATAGTTTCATCTATGAATTCTTCCACCTTGCCGCATTTCACACACAGGATGTGATCATGGTGGCTTCCATGATTCAGCTCGTAGACTGATTGATCGCCTTCAAAATTATGTTTCACCACAATGCCGGCAGATTCAAACTGGGTCAAAACACGGTAAACCGTGGCCAGTCCAACCTCTTCTCCGGAGTCTACTAACAATTTGTACAGCTCGTCTGCACTCATATGGCGAGAGTCATTTTGTTCCAGAATCTCGAGGATTTTCATCCTTGGAACAGTCGCCTTGAGGC